>JBPCOX010000032.1:0-7845 GCA_050999825.1 Mycobacteriales bacterium | reverse complement strand
GGCGTGATCTCGATCGTCGCGCGCTCGAAGAACAGCGGCAGCCCGAAGCGGCGCTTGAGGAACGTGTCGATCACCGGCTCCTTGGCCCGCCACATCGGCAGCACCCGCTCCCAGCTGGTGTGGGGATCCTCGTCGAGCACCCGGGCGTCGCCCTGGATCGTCGCCCGGGAGAACGGCTGCACCGGCACGCCGACCGGGTCGGTCAGGCTCAGGCAGACCCGCGGGTTCGCCTTGATGTGCTCGAGCTTCTTGGAGAACAGCACCGCGGAGGTCAGGTAGATGTGCCGGCCGTCGTAGAGCGGGATCAACGGGTAGGTGACCGGCCGCCCGGCGGCGTTGACGACGGTGAGCTCGCCGACGAGCGCCGCGTCGAGCAGGGTCTCCACGGGAGGCGGCAGGACGCCGGGGCGGTCGAACATGGGGTCAGGGTACTGACAGTCGCACCCGCTGCCGCTGGCGTGCGGCCGGCAGCACAGGACGCGACGAGAACTAGCCGGATGGGCGCTGACGCAAGGCGTCATCCGGCGGCATGCTGGTCCGTACAGCCATCCCCGGGGAGACGTCATGATCCGCCGTGCCCACTGCCTGGTCGCTGCCGCGTTGCTTGCCGGCACCTTGGCGGTGGGCATGAGCGCGGCGACGGCCACCGCCTCGAGTGCCGGCGCCTATGCCTGGGGCGACAACAACCTCGGCCAGCTGGGCGACGGTACGACGAACCCGCACGTCACCCCCGCCACGGTGCGCCTTCCCGGCACCGTCGTAGAGGTCCATGGCGGCCGCGAGCACGGGGTGGCGCTGCTGAGCGACCACACCGTGTGGACCTGGGGCTGGAACAAGTACGGCCAGATCGGCGACGGGATGAACCTCAAGCGGACGACCCCGGTCCGGGTGCTCACCAACGCTGTGCACGTCACGACCGGTCACTACTCCACGATGGCGCTCGGCACGGACGGAACCGTCTGGGCCTGGGGCCGCAACGACACCGGCCAGCTCGGCGACGGCACGAGGATCAGCCGCAACCTCCCGGTTCGCGTGCAGGGCCTGCCCGGCGGGGTGACCGCGATCGCGGCCGGCCGTAACCACTCGCTGGCGCTGGCCGCGGGCACCGTCTACGCGTGGGGCAGCAACGCGGCCGGCCAGCTCGGCACCGGGAACACCGCCGCCCAGAGCGGGGCGGTCCGGGTGCCGGGACTGTCCGGCGTGACCGCCATCGCGGCCGGGCGCGACCACACCCTCGCGATCAGCTCGACGGGGCTGTACGCGTGGGGCGAGAACGGCTACGGCCAGGTCGGCAACGGCGGCATCGCCGACCAGCTCTCGCCGTACCGGGTCAGCGGCCCGACCGGCGTGAAGTCGGTAGCGGCCGGGGCGGAGCACAGCCTGGCGGTCGACGGCACCGGAGCGGTGTGGGCCTGGGGCCGCAACCGCTACGGCCAGGTGGGCGACGGCACGCTGACCAACCGCAAGACGCCGGTGCGGACGGGGCTCGCCGGCGTCGTCCGGGTTGGCGCCGGGCGCGACCACAGCCTGGCGGTGCGCTCGACCGGCACGCTCGCTGCCTGGGGATCCAACGTCAACGGTCAGCTCGGGGACGGGTCGAAAGTCAACCGCGCGAGCGCGGTGACCGTGAGCGGGCTGACCGGCGTCAAGGCGGCCGCGGGCGGCTACGACTTCTCGGTCGCCCTGGTCTAGAGGCTTGGGCGCCGGGCCGCGGCGGGAGCCTTTACAAAGAGCCAATCAGGCACTGTCTGAAGTCGCAACGAACGGGTGAGACTGTGCCTACGTGCGCGCCCGGCGCCGCGACTGTAAAGGAAGAGCCGTGACCACTTGCCGTGTCCCTCGGCGTACGACGTCCCGCTGGCTGGCCGGCGCAGTGGCGCTCTGCCTGCCCCTGGCCTCGTCCACGGTCGCCTCGGTGGGTGCCGCCGCGGCGGCCACCGGCAGCACGAACGTGCTCAAGGTGTGGGCGCCGAAGTACATGGAGCGCGGCGGAACGACAACCCGTTCCGAGGCCGTCGACGAGGCGCGGCACTTCGATGTGATCATCGCCAAGCCGGGAGAGTACGACGCGTACGTCGCCGACATGCGGGCGGCGAACCCGGCGCTGAAGCTGTTCGCCTACGTCAACGGCACCTTCGCCAAGGCCTCACAAGGGACGGCCTTTCCCGACGCCTGGTACGTCCGCGACACCAACGGCGCCAAGGTCACCTCGACGATGTTCGGGCAGTACATGATGGACGCGGCCAGCTCGGGCTGGGTCAACGACCGGGTAGCCCTCTGCCGGCACGCCATCGCGGCTTCCGGCTACGACGGCTGCGGGCTGGACGTCCTCGGTACGACGCCCGTGACCGACATGACCTACGTGAGCGGGCGCCCGGTCAACCCGCGCACCCGGGTCGCGTGGACCGGCCAGCAGTGGCTGACCGCCACGACGGCGCTGGCGGCTGCGGTGCGCAGCGGCACCGGCCGCGCGGTTGCCGGCAACGGAGTCGGTGACGGGCCCCGCTACTGGTATGCCGCCTACCCGAGCAGCCAGCTTCTCAACGGCCTCGACATCGGCATGGCGGAGGGCTTCCTGCGCTCCGGCCGGGCCGAGCTGGGCGCCTACCCGACGCTGTCGGACTGGAAGCTGTCGGTCAACATGCTCGCCGATGCCGACGCCCGCGGGAAGTCGCTGGTCGTGACCACCAAGGTCTGGAACACCGGCACGTCGGCGCAGAAGGACGCGTGGCACAAGTTCGCCCTGGCGTCGTTCCTGATGGGCGCCAACGGTCGGTCGAGGTTCGTCTTCCTCTACGACATCTCCCTCGACCCGGCCGCCTACCACCCATGGTGGAACACCGTCCTGGGCTCCCCGAGCGGCGCCTACGCAGCCCGCGGCGACGGCACCTACGTCCGCGACTTCGCGCTGGGGAAGGTGCTCGCCAACCCGGGCGGCGCAGCGGTGAAGGTGGCGCTCGGAGCGGCGTACACCACGTTGGACGGCCGCCGGGTGACCGCAGTGACGCTGGCGCCGCACAGCGGCGAGGTGCTCACCCGCTAGAGCCGTACCGACCGCGGCGGGTGCCAGGCTTCGGTCGTGCGGCTGGCCACCTGGAACGTCAACTCGGTCAAGGCCCGGCTGCCGCGGCTACTGGACTGGCTCGCCACCACCGCCCCGGACGTGTGCTGCCTGCAGGAGACCAAGTGCGCTGACGCCGCGTTTCCGGCGGCGGAGGTCGAGGGGCTCGGCTATGCCACCGCCTCCCACGGCGACGGTCGTTGGAACGGGGTGGCCATCTTGAGCCGGGTAGGTCTCGACGACGTACGCCGGGGACTGCCGGCCGACCCCGGCGGCGCCGCCGCGGAGTCGCGCTGCATCGCCGCCACGTGCGGCGGCCTGCGGGTCTACTCGGTCTACGTGCCGAACGGCCGGGCCCTGGACGACCCGCAGTACGCGTACAAGCTCGCCTGGTTGGCAGGTCTGCGAGAGTTGCTCGCGACACATGCTCGGCCCGAGCGGGTGGCGGTCTGTGGCGATTTCAACGTCGCGCCCACAGACGCCGACCTCTGGGACCCCGCGCTCTTCGTCGGCTCGACCCACGTCAGCGCCGCCGAGCGCTTCGCTGTCGCCGACCTCGCGGCCATCGGCCTGCGCGACGTCGTACGCCAGCTACACCCCGAACCCGAGCCGGTCTACACCTACTGGGACTACCGCGCCGGCGCCTTCCACCGGCGGATGGGGATGCGGATCGACCTGGTGCTGGCCTCCGAGCCGGTGGCGGAGCAGGTGCGGGCCGCCTACGTCGACCGGGACGCGCGCAAGGGCAAGGGCCCGTCGGACCATGCCCCGGTGGTGGTCGAGATCGAGGGCTGAGCTGCTCAGCGCAGGCGGGGGAGGACCTCGCGCTGGTAGAACCCGAAGAAGCCGTCCTGCTCCGGCCCGATCTGGCCGACGTAGACCTCGTCGTAGCCTGCGGCGACGTACTCCTGGACCGTCGCCACGTGACGATCGACGTCCGGGCCGCACACGATCGACCGCCCGATCATCTCCTCCGTCACCAGCGAAGCGGCCTGCTCGAAGTGCCGCGGCGTCGGCAGCACCTGGGAGAGCTCGCCCGGGAGCCCGGAGTTGGGCCAGAGCCGGTACGCCGTCTTGCGGGCCGCGCCCTCGTCCTTCCCCCAGCAGACCTTCAGCCCGGCCTAGGTGGGCTTGCCGGCCCCGCCCGCCGCCCGGAACTGCCGCACCATCTCGGGGTCGGCCATCGTGGACATGTAGCCGTCGCCGACGCGGCCGGCCAGCTCGATCGACTTCGGCCCGAAGCCCGAGACCAGGATCGGCGGAGGGGCGTCGGGCAAGGTGTAGATCCGCGCGTTCTCGACCGTGTAGTGCTTACCGCGGGAGCTGGTGTTCTTGCCCTCCCAGAGCAGCCGGATCAGCTCGATGGCCTCCTCGAGCATCTCGAGCCGTACGTCGGTCTGCGGCCAGACGTCGCCGAAGATGTGCTCGTTGAGCGCCTCGCCGGTGCCGACCCCGAGCCCGAACCGACCCTCGCAAAGGACCGCGGCCGTCGCCGCCGCCTGCGCGACCACCGCAGGGTGGATCCGCAGGGTGGGGCAGGTCACCGCGGTGTAGATCGGCAGCCGGTCGGTAGCCTGCGCGATGGCTCCCAGGACCGACCACACGAACGCGCTCTGGCCCTGCTCGTCGTTCACTGCCCGCCTGCTCGACGAGCGCTTTGGGACCGTGCTCCTCGCTGGACAGGAAGTAGCCGATCTTCGCCATGGTTCCTCCGGTCCGATGTCGCCGGTCGCTAGTAGATCGGCCGCTGGTCCGGGTCTGTGCGCCCCGGCCGGTCGCCGGATCCCGGCTCGGCACCGTCGTACCCGTCGCTCTCGAGGGCGTCGGCGGCGACATCGCCACCGCGGCGGGTCGGATCGATGATGTCGATGCGCTCCTGCCGGAGGGTGTCCTCGACCAGATGCTCACCCATCGGGACGTCCTCGACCCACACCCGCACCCGCTCGCGCGGCACCACGCGGGTCTCGATGACGATCTGCTCCTCGCTGAGGGTCAGCTCCAACGGCTCCTCGGGGGTGAGCCGGGCGGCCCAGCGATCGATGGGCTCCGCGCCGGTGATGTCGTCGGGCTCGATCCGCAGCTCTTCACGACGTACCTGGACCGTCCGGGTGACCTCGTCGGTGGTCACGTACCTGACGAGTCGCACCCGCCGGTAGGGCACCCGGTCGAACACCACCTGCAGCTGTTCCTCGCTGCGGGTCACCTCGATCTCGCCGGTGTCCCGGCCCGGCTGCGGCTCGTCCCTGGAAACCATGACTCTCCCTCGGCGTGCGAAGTGGGTTGAGCCCGATCTACCCGGCGCCGCGATCGTGACCCCTGGAGCACCAGTGACGGCCGACCCTCCGGCCGGCCGCCACTGGTCGACCGGCTGGGCTACTCCAGAACGAAGGTGACCAGCAGGTTGACCTTGTACGCGCTGATCGAGCCGTTGCTGATCTCGACCTCCTGCTCCTTGACCCAGGCCGAGGTGACGTTGCGCAGGCTCTGCGACGCCCGCTCGACGGCGACACGGATCGCGTCCTCGAAACTGGTCTCCGACTTGGCGCTGAGCTCGGTCACCCGCGCGACTGAAGGCATGGCTTCCTCCTCGTGGTCCTCTGCGATCCCAGCGCCGTACCCCCGCTGCGCCGCACGACGCCTGCCAACACCACGGAGCTAGGATCGAGGCACTTCGGCGGGGTGGCGCCGCACGTCAGCGGCCCGATTTCTGAGCGCGCCCGCGGCACGGTCAGGCGGGGAGAGTGACGTCGTGAGCAGCGCCGCGCGGCTGGCCGGCCGCATCGAGCCCCCGGCGCGCGCCGGGGGCCAGCTGCAACATCGCGAGATCCTGACGATCCTGGCTGGGCTGATGATGGGGATGTTCCTCGCGGCCCTGGACCAGACCATCGTCGCCTCGGCGATCCGTACGATCGGCGACGACCTGCACGGCCTGAGCGTCCAGGCGTGGGTGACGACGGCGTACCTGATCACGTCGACGATCACCACCCCGCTGTACGGGAAGCTCTCGGACCTCTACGGCCGCAAGCCCTTCTTCCTGACCGCCATCTCGCTGTTCCTGGTCGGCTCGGCGCTGTGCGCCTTCTCGACATCGATGTACATGCTGGCGGGGTTCCGGGCCGTGCAGGGCCTCGGCGCCGGCGGTCTGTTCTCGATGGCGTTGGCGATCATCGGCGACATCGTGCCACCGCGCGAACGCGCCCGCTATCAGGGCTACTTCCTAGCCGTGTTCGGCACCTCGAGCGTCCTCGGGCCGGTCATCGGCGGCTTTTTTGCCGGCCAGCCCAGCATTCTGTCGATCTCCGGCTGGCGCTGGGTATTCCTCGTCAACATCCCGATCGGGCTGGTCGCGCTGGTCGTGGTGAACAAGGTCCTCAACCTGCCGCACTCGCGCCGCGACCACAGCATCGACTGGCTCGGTGCGCTGGCCCTCACGGTCGGGCTGGTGCCGCTGCTGATCGTCGCTGAACAGGGACGGACGTGGGGGTGGACCTCGGGACGGGCGCTGCTCTGCTACGTCGTGGGGGTGGGCGGCCTGGCGGCCTTCGTCGCAGCCGAGAGCCGCATGGGCGACGACGCCCTCATCCCGCTGCGCTTCTTCAAGGACCGTACCTTCGGCCTGACGTCCGCCGTGGGCGTAGTCGTCGGCATGGGTCTGTTCGGCGGCATCGCCTCACTTCCCCTCTACCTGCAGATCGTCAAGGGCGCCTCGCCGACGAAGTCGGGGCTGCTGCTCATCCCACTGACCGCGGGCATCATGCTCGGCGCGATCGTGTCCGGCCAGCTCATCTCAAGGACCGGCCGCTACAAGGTGTTCCCCGTCATCGGCAGCGCCCTCATGACCGTCGGCATGCTGCTGCTGTCGCGGGTGGGCGTCGACACGCCGTTCTGGCAGGCCGGGATCTTCATGGCCGTGTTCGGCCTCGGCCTGGGCAACGTCATGCAGCCGATCACGCTGGCCGTCCAGAACGCCATGCCGCCGGGCGACATCGGCGTGGCGACGTCTTCGGCCACGTTCTTCCGGCAGATGGGTGGCGCGCTCGGGACCGCGGTCTTTCTCTCGGTGCTGTTCAGCACCGTCGGCGCCAAGATCCAGGACGCGTTCCGGGCCACCGTCCCCACGCCGGTCTTCCAGGCCGCGCTGCGCGACCCGGACGTCATCCACGACCCGGCGAACGCGCCAGTCCTGGCCGCGGTACGTGCCGGCGGGGGGGTAGGCGGGCGGGCGCTGGACGACACGTCGTTCATCTCGCACCTGGACCCACGGTTCGCGCGGCCGTTTCAGATCGGCTTCTCCGGCGCCATGGACCTCGTGTTCCTTCTCGGAGCCGGCGTGATCGTGCTGGCGTTCGTCCTGCTGCTGTTCCTGCCCGAGATCCCGCTGCAGACGCAGTCGGCCATGGCGGCCCGCCAGGCCAGTTCGCCGACCGGTGAGCTTCCGGAACCGGACCCCGACCCGGAGCTCGGCGAGCCCGCGCGCCGCTGAACCTCCGGCGTCGGCCGGCACCGTTGCCCGCGCCGCCTTGACGTTCGCGCATCCCTGCTCCACGCTTCCGCCCCCAGTCCCTTCGCCTCGTCGCGCCGCACCGTGCGCGAGCACAGCGGCGGGAAGCGCGCACCCGTTCGGGCGCCGGTGAGTTCCGGTGCCCCACGAGCCTTGGGAGCTCGATGAAGCGCACCGTTCCCGGAGGGGCCCTCGCCGTAGCGGCCATCCTCTTCGCCGGCTTCACTGCCCCGGCCCAGGCTGCTGGCAGCGGGGCGGCCCGTGCGTCCGGCGCGGACGGCAC
>JBPCOX010000014.1:0-2723 GCA_050999825.1 Mycobacteriales bacterium | reverse complement strand
GCGGCGGGCTGGTCACTGCCCTGCTGGGGCTGGCGGAACACCTGCCCGAGGCGGTCTGGGTCTGCGTCGCGACAACCGACGAGGACCGTGCCGTGATGGCGGAGGCGGGCGACCGGCCGGTCGAGATCGGGATGCTGCCGACACCGCATCTGCTGGCCGATGCGCCGTCGTACTCCGTTGGGCCGGCCATGCAGCTCGTCATGGTGAACGTCGACCCGGCCCGCCATGACGACTTCTACTCGGTGGTCGCCAACCCGCTGCTGTGGTTCATCCAGCACGGCCTCTACGGGCTGGCCAACGCCCCGGCCCTCACCGCGCGCGACCACGAGGCCTTCGCCTCCTACGTCGCGGTGAACGAGATCTTCGCCGACGCGGTGGCCGAGCGGGTGCAGGCCTACGGCGGCCGTGCCCTGGTGATGCTGCACGACTACCACTTCTACCTGGTGGCCGACCGGGTGCGGAAACGCTGCCCGGACGCCCTGATCACCCATTTCACGCACATCCCGTGGCCCGGCCCGGACGCCTGGCGGATCCTGCCGCCCGACATGCGCAACGAGATCTTCCGCGGCCTGCTCGGCAACGACGTGGTGGCTTTCCACACCAGCCGTTATGCGCGCAACTTCGTGCTGTGCTGCCGTGAGCTGCTCGGCCTGCGTTGCGACCTGGACGCCATGACCATCCATCTCGGGAACCGGGAGGTGCAGGCGCGCTTCTACCCGATCTCCATCGACGTAGGGGCGCTGGAGAAGCTGGTAGGCACCGACGAGGTGGCCACCAACGTCGAGATGCTCTCCGAGCGGTATCTGGGCGGCGGTCGGCAGCTGATCGCCCGGGTCGATCGCACCGACCCCTCGAAGAACATCGTCCGTGGCTTCCGGGCGTTCGACACGCTGCTGACCGACCACCCGGAGCTGGTGGGCAGGGTGGTGTTCTTCGCCCTGCTCCAGCCCAGCAGGCAGGACGTCTCGGAGTACGCCGACTACATCGCGGCCATCGGCGCCGTGGTTGCCGAGGTCAACGCCCGCCATGGTGGCGACGGCTGGCAGCCGATCATCCTGCGGCTGGAGAACGACCTGCCGCTGGCGGTCGCGGCGTACTCGGTCTGCGACGTACTCATGGTCAACGCCCTCAACGACGGCATGAACCTGGTCGCCAAGGAGGCGGTGATCGTCAACACCCGCGACGGCGTGCTGGCGCTCTCGGAGAACACGGGGGCGCACGAGGAGCTCGGCCGCTACGCGGTCACGCTGTACCCCTTCGACCTCCAGCAACAGGCCGACGGGCTGTACGAGGCGCTGACGATGGATCCGACGTTACGGCGCGATCGCCGCGCAGCCGCCGCGGAGGTGGTCCGCCGCAACGACATCGGCCGCTGGTTCGCCGCTCAGATCCGCGACGTGCTGCGGCTGCCGGCCGCAAGCTGAGTGGCCCCTGTCTCGGCAGGCCGAGCCGTGGTCAGCCGTTGAAGCCCTCGGCTGGCCAGGGCTGGCCGGCGTACCGCTGCATGACCGGCCCGCACGGCATCGGCACCCGTCCCAGCAGGCCGGCGTCGACCTGTAGCAGGCGCTGCGGGCGGAGGCGGGCGAACGGGTCGCCGGTGAGGTCGTACCGGTCACGTCGGGCCGTGAGCGCCCCGGCCAGGTGTACGCCGTCGCGCACGAAGGTGGTCACCGCGTCGGGAGGTGGACCGGCCAGCACGTCGCGGATCGCCTGGGAGACCGTCGGGTCGTCGTAGAGCGGTTCGCCATCGGGCGGGAACTCCACGAGCGAGACCCGGGCCGCCGTGCCAGCGGTGTCCACCACCCGTGCATCGATCTTCACCGCATGCTCGACCGGCCGGTCACCGGCCGGCCAGACCTGCAGTACGCCGGCCGGCTCGCCGTCGAGCGTCCGGATTTGCGCCGCCGCCAGGGCTCCTCCGATCGGCGAATCCGACCGCGCGAGCCAGCACCAGCTCACGCCGGAACCTCCCAGTCCGGCCGTATCGACCGCGTGATCTGGCGGAAGTCCCTGCGCAGCTCCTCGAGCGTGGGCCGTCCCCAGAACCAGTAGCCGTTGTACGCCGAGGCGATCGTGAGGTCCGGGAACAGCGTGTAGGCGGTGGGCGCGTAGGGCTCATGCTCGGTGTCGGTCGTCTCCCGGAGCCCGAGCTCGTCGACGTAGCGCCGATCCCGGTCGGACAGGAACGTCCACCGGGCGCCGAGCCCGGCGCGAAACGCGGCCGCCACCTCGGGCGGGTCGACGCTGACCGAGACGAACCGGCTGTAGGCGACCTCCGCCTCCGGCTGGAAGTCGACCAGCCGCCGGAAGAACGCCTGCTCCTTCGGGCACCAGAAGCCGCGGTAGAAGGTCAGCAGGAGCGGATCTCCAGCGGCCAGCTCAGCAAGTGTCCGCCGGCTGCCGTTGGAGTCCGGTAGGGACAGGTCGGGAAACCGGCTACCCGGCCTCAGGTCGTCGCGCATGGCCGCCTTCCTACCCGACCGGCCAACCGGCGACGGGCTCCTGGCGATCGAGCGACAGCAGCTGCGGGAGCAACGCCCGAACTCGGCCGTCGATGTCGTCGACGATCCGGCGTACGAGGTCGAGGGGCTGACCCGCCGGGTCGTCCACCGTCCAGTCGAGGTAGCGCTTACCGGGAAACACCGGGCAGGCCTCGCCGCAGCCCATGGTGATGACGACGTCGGCCGCCGCCACCATCTCGTCGGTGAACGGCTTCGGGACCA
>JBPCOX010000291.1:0-3393 GCA_050999825.1 Mycobacteriales bacterium | reverse complement strand
ACAGTTGGCGGAGCAGCATTGGTGTCTGGTCCGAACTTGTTGGCCGGCGCCGCACGTTGGCAGCCGGCCAATGCGGGCAAGAGTGCCAACGTCGAAATGGCAAGCGCCCATGAAACCCTCTGTGGTTGACGGGTCGCCGACCTAATCACAACTCTTCCAGACGTCGTGCCAGGCGTGCACGCCATCAAACTCTGAGTCTTGCACGACGCGATTCGAGTAGATGCTGCTTGTAGTGGTGAGCCTCGATGCAGGCACCAGGTCGTAGTGCCTCCCACCGGGTGTAGATACCGTTGACGCTCAAGTGCGAGGCGGCGGTGCCTGCCCTGTAGGAGGCGACCGCTGTTCCAGCCGCCAAGCCCGACCCAAGTGGCGTAACCCGAGTTCGATACGGCGCAGGGAGCGCCGTCGAAGCCAGCCTGGTGCCATCTCGGTTCGCCTGAACGTAGGTGGCAGTACCGGAACTCATTCCACCGCCCCACCTGTGGTTGTCGAAACTACCCAAGGCGCGCTGACCCGTGACGCACATCCCTTCAGCCGCTCCACCTCGCCAGTGGGAAAAGCTGGTGATCCAGTCTTGCAACTCTGCGGGGTCAGTCGGACGGGCGGGAAGCCCGTACGTCCGCAACTCCTGCTCGTTGCCGTTGAGGGGCGTCCAACCCGGAGGTGGGACCACCTCTGTCACGTCTGACCCGTCGAAGTCGTAGTGGTAGGTCCGGCCGAGACCGTCGCCGGGTGCCGGCGGTTGCTCTCTGCCGTCGGGCAACAGCGCCATGACCCGTGTCAGCGGAAGGGGCCGGACGCAATCGGGGTTGGCCGCGACCCCCCCGGGAGCAGCGCCGGCGCGGGTCGAGGCTCGTTGCACGGCTACGTCGGATGTCACCAAGATTAGGCCGACCATGAGGGCCGTTGCGACTACCGGGACCGTCCAGGGGAAATGACGCATCACTCCTCCGCTCTTGGCAGGACGGTCGGCGGCCGTCCCACGGGGAGCGGCTGCCACGGCTCACTCCCCTCCGTGAGAAGCGGAGCACATGTCCGCGGGCTGAGGCAAGGGGCTTTCCAGCAACGAGCTGGTACCGAAACCGAGGCCCCGACTGGTGCTCGATGGCGAGGTCCCGCGCTGCCCTGGTAAGCGCCTTACGGAGATCAGGGAGCTGACGGAAGCAGGTCCGCCGGCGCCGGGGCCGGCGCGATGATGCGGGTGGCGCCGAGGTAGCCCGCCGCGTAGACCCGCTGCACCGACACGAAGGCGCCGGTGTGCGGCGCGGCCACCATGTACCCGCCGCCCAGGTAGATCGCCACGTGATGGATCGTCCCCGGGTCCGATGTGTTGCTGGCCCAGAACATCAGGTCGCCGGGCAGCAGGTCCGCGGTGTCGGGGTGACTGCCGGCGTACCACTGCTCGCGCGAGGTTCGCGGCAGGGCGACCTTGGCGGCGGCGAAGGCGTGCTGGGTGAAGCCGGAGCAGTCGAAGGAGTCGGGGCCGACCGCTCCCCACTGGTAGGGCTTGCCAATCTGCGCCTCGGCGTCCAGCAGCATCGCCGCGATCTGCGGGGAAAGCTGGTCCGGGGGGGTGCCGAAGGCCACGGCCTTGCCGCCGTTGCGGACCTGCTCGTTGCGCAGCAGCGCCGCCAGCTGGGCGGCGGCCTCACGCTCGGCCTTCAGTTGGGCCGCGAGCAGGTCCCGTACGGCGGCGCCCGCGGAGTCGAGGAGCCGCTGGGCGGCCGCCAGCTGCGTCTTCACCGACTGCGCGGCTACCCCGGCCTGGTTGCGCAGCTGGTTCTGTCGGACGGCGGCGTCGGCGAGCGCCTGCTCGGCACCTTGGGCGGCCTCCGCCGCGACCGTCGCCTGGACCACCTGGGCGGTGTCGTCCGCCACCACCGACTGGGCTCCGTGGAAGCGGCTGAACACGTCGGTGACGTTGTCGCCACCCACGATCGCGGCGGCGAGACCGCCGGCTCCACCGCTCATGTACAGCGACCGGATCCGGTCGGTCGCCGCGTCGTCGCGGGCCTGGGCGAAGGCGAGTGCGGCGTTGAGCGCCTCCTGGGCCCGCCGGTGCTGCTCGGCCGCCTGCCGGTAGCGGACCTGAACCTCGTTGTAGTGCTCGATCGCCTGCTCGGTGCGCACCTGCAGCGCCTGGACCTGCAGCGCCAGGGCGGCCGCCTGCCGCTGGGCCACCGCGAGCGGCGACATGTCCACGACCGGCCCAGGCGTGGTGGGCGGCAGCGGGAGCGGCGATGGTGCGACCGCCGGCGGGGGCGACGGCGAGGGGGAGGGGTCAGCGAGCGCGGGAGCGGAGGTCAGGCCGACCGTGACGGCCGCGACGGCGCCCAGGATCAAGCGCGCGCTGGCACGTCGGAGCATGGGCGTTTTCCTCCAGGTGGTGGGGCCCTACGTTATTGCCTGCTTCGGCATTCGGGCTATGGGGTTGAGCGGATGGCCGATGGGCCGTTCAGCCCTATTTGAGGTCCGGCCTCCCCTCCCCTCGGCGCCGGCCGCGCGCTAGGCGTGACAACATCTGCCTCGGCGCCGGCGACGCCAGCCGGGCCGAGCCGACCCGCTGGGGAGCTGACCATGGATGCCGTCACCGCCGTACCTGTCCCGGTCAACGAACCGGTCCGCTCCTACGCTCCCGGCAGCCGCGAGCGGGTGAGCGTGGAGTCCCGGCTCAAGGAGATGGCCGCCGAGTCGGTCGAGCTGACGCAGACCATCGGCGGCCGGGCGCGGATGGGCGGCGGCGAGCGGATCGACGTCGTTGCGCCGCACCGGCACCAGACGGTGCTCGGGACCCTGGGCAGCTCGACGTCCGCGGACGTGCAGGCAGCGATCGACGCTGCGGCCGCTGCTGCTCCGGGCTGGCGCGCCATGTCGTTCGAGGACCGGGCGGCGGTCTTCCTCAAGGCGGCCGACCTGCTCGCCGGCCCGTGGCGAGACACCGTCAACGCCGCCACCATGCTCGGCCAGAGCAAGACCATCCACCAGGCCGAGATCGACGCCGCCTGCGAGCTGATCGACTTCTGGCGGTTCAACGTCGCCTTCGCCCGCCGGGTGCTGGCCGACCAGCCGATGTCCTCGGCCGGCGTGTGGAACCGGATGGACCACCGCCCGCTCGAGGGCTTCGTGCTTGCGGTCACGCCGTTCAACTTCACCTCGATCGCCGGCAACCTGCCGACCGCCCCGGCGCTGATGGGCAACGTGGTGATCTGGAAGCCGGCCACCACCCAGCAGCTGTCCGCGCACTACCTGATGCGGGTGCTGGAGGAGGCGGGGCTGCCAGCCGGGGTCATCAACCTGCTCACCGGGCACGGCAAGCCGATCTCCGAGGTGGCGCTGGGCTCGCCCGAGCTGGCGGGCATCCACTTCACCGGCTCGACGCCGGTCTTCCAACAC
>JBPCOX010000271.1:0-4315 GCA_050999825.1 Mycobacteriales bacterium | reverse complement strand
CTCTGCGCCGTTCCTCGGTCGAGTGCACGAAGGGTTCCCGAAGGTGTGCTCAGAGGTCGAGCAGCGCGGGCGCGAGCCGGCGCCACTGGACCCGCGGCAGCCCGCGGCGGTCCGCGTCGAGGACCTGCACGGCCACATGGTCGGCGCCGGCGTCGAGGTGCTCCTGGACCCGGCGCCGCACGGCGCTCTCGTCGCCCCACACCGCGATGGCATCGACCAGCCGGTCGGTCCCGCCGCCGGCGAAGTCGCCGTCATCGAAACCAAGCCGGCGCAGGTTGTTGCGGTAGTTGGCCAGCCGGAGGTAGGACGAGGTGTGCCGGCGGGCGATCTCCCTGGCCACCGTGGCGTCCGTCTCCAGCACCGCCACCTGTTCGTGGGCCAGCAGCTTGCCGGAGCCCAGCCGCTCTCTGGCCATGGCGGTGTGCTCCGGCGGGACGAAGTAGGTGTGCGCACCGTCGTCCCGCTCGGCCGCCAGCTCGAGCATCTTTGGCCCGAGCGCGGCGAGCACGGTGGGAGCCGGCCGCGGCGGCGGCACCGCCCGGTAGACCGCCCGGCCGCGGTCCATCGCGTCGAGATAGGACCGTAGGAAGGCGAGCGGCTTGTCATAGCCCTGCTCCCGCACCGCGAGCAGCGGCGCGTGGCTGACGCCGATCCCGAGGACGAACCGGTCCGGATAGGCCTCGGCCAGCGCCGACTGGCCGGCGGCCATCGCGAGCGCGTCCCGCGCCCAGACGTTGGCGATCCCGGTCGCGACGACGAGCCGGCGGGTGGCCGCGAGCAGCAACGACGCCGCGGTCAGCACCTCACGACCGACCGCCTCACCGGTCCAGAGCGCGCCGTACCCGAGCACCTCGACCTCGGCGGCGGCAGCCCGTACGCCGGCCGCCGGGCAGAAGTCCAGCTGCCCGGTCCAGATCCCCACCCGGCCGATGGGAAGCGGGAACGAGGTCACACCCGGACGCTATCCGGCGCGTGCACCCCGCTCACCGCGGCGCACGGGGCACTTCGGTGCGCCGACGGCAGGCCGGCGAGGGCGAGCAGGCCACCGGCGGCGCACAGTGCGGCGGCGATCAGCAAGGCGCGATGGACACCGTCGGTGAACGCCGCGGACTCGTAGTCCGTCAGCCCCGCCGCGAGCGGCAGCAGTGCCACGGCGAGCAGCCCGGCCACCCGGGCCACCGCGTTGTTGACCCCCGAGGCCACCCCCGAGCGGGTCGAGTCCACGGCGCCGAGCGCCGTCGAGGTGATCGGCGCGACGACGAGTGTCAGGCCGAGGCCGAAGACCAGTACGCCGGGGAGCACCCCGGCGACGTAGCCCGCACCCGGCTCGATGCGCACCATCAACGCGAGACCGGCCGCGGCCAGCAGCGGCCCGGCGGTGAGCAGCGGCCGGGCCCCGATCCGGTCCATCAGCCCGCCCACCCGGGCAGAGAACGCCAGCAGCAGGATCGTGATGGGGATCATCGCAGCACCGGCCTCCAGTGCGGAGTAGCCCAACGCGGTCTGCAGCTGGATCGCCACCAGGAACAGCGCTCCGCAGAGCGCGCCGGACACCACAAAGGTGATCGCGTTGGCCACTGTGAACGCGCGCGACCGGAACAGCGAGAGCGGCAGCATCGGATGCCGGCGCCGCGCCTCGATCAGCACGAAGCCGGCGAGGCAGGCCACGCCTGCCGCCAGCAGCACGGTCATCGCCGCGCCGCTGAGGCTCCGCGCCTCGATCAGCGGGTAGACGACCAGCCCGAGCCCGACCGCCGCCGTCAGGGCGCCGGGCAGGTCGAGCCGCTCGAGCGCCGGCATGCCGTCGTACCCGGGGTCGTGCGACTCGGGCACATGCCGCACCGCCACGGCAACGGCGACGGCGATGAGCGGCACGTTGATGAGGAACGCCCAGCGCCAGCTCACCGCGTCGACCAGGTAGCCGCCGAGGAACGGGCCGGCCGCACCGGCGATGCCAGCGAGCCCGGACCACGCGCCGATGGCCCGGCCGCGGTCCTCCGGCGCGTACGCCGAGGACAGGATCGCCAGGCTGCCGGGGACGAGCAGCGCGGCCGCGGCGCCCTGGACCGACCGAGCCGCGATCAGCACGCCGGCGGACGGCGCAAGGCCGCACCCGACCGACGCCACCCCGAAGCTGACCAGCCCCAGGACGAAGACCCGACGCCGGCCGTAGAGGTCCCCGAGTGCCCCGCCCACGAGGACCAGCGCGCCGAGCGTGAGCAGGTAGCCGTCCAGCACCCACTGCAGGGCGCTGAAGCCGGCCGAGAGCTCCCGGCCGATCGTGGGCAGCGCTACGTTGACGATCGTCCCGTCCAGGAATGCGACACCGGACCCGAGGACGGTCGCGAGGAGCACCCAGCGCCCCGCCGGCGAGCCGTACCGGAGTCCGCTCGGTTGCGCCATGCCGTCCCCCAGCCGTAAGGAATGGTGCCCGCCCCAACCGTCGGGCTCCATGGGAAAGTCCCTGCAGGACCCGGAGGGGGAGGCATGGCAGAGCGCTACGACGTGGTGGTGATCGGCGGCGGGCCGGCTGGGGAGAACGCGGCCGACCGGGCGGTGCGGGGCGGGCTGTCCGCCGTCGTGGTCGAGGAGCGGTTGCTCGGCGGCGAGTGCTCCTACTTCGCCTGCATCCCGAGCAAGGTGCTGCTGCGACCGGTGGAGCTGGTTGCGGCGGCCCGCCGGCTGCCCGGTGCCGCCGAGGCGGTGAGCGGCCCGGTCGACGCCGCGGCGGTGCTCAAGCGGCGGGACTACTTCACCGGCCGCGGCGACGATGAGGGCCAGGTGAGCTGGCTGACCGGCGTACCGGCCGATCTCGTGCGCGGGCGCGGCCGGCTGACTGGCGAGCGGTCGGTGACCGTGGAGCTGGCCGGCGGCGGTACGACGGAGCTCCTAGCCCAGCAGGCCGTCGTACTGGCCAC
Source organism: Mycobacteriales bacterium (assembly GCA_050999825.1). GTDB lineage: Bacteria > Actinomycetota > Actinomycetes > JALYNC01 > JALYNC01 > JBPCOB01. Next base: position 1,397 of record JBPCOX010000271.1, on the reverse strand, counting down.
CGGGACGACGCCCTCGCTGCCGCCGATTCCCGGCTTGGGCGAGGCCGCGCCATGGACCAACCGAGAGGCGACGACGGCCGACACGGTCCCGCGCCGGCTGCTGATCCTGGGCGGCGGGGTGGTCGCGGTCGAGATGGCGCAGGCGTTCCGTGGGCTGGGCTCGGAGTCGGTCACCGTGGTCGAGCGTGGGGAGCGGCTGCTGGCGCGCTACCCCGACTTCGCCAGCCGAGCGCTCACCGAGGCGATGACCGCAGCCGGCATCGACGTGCGCACCGCAGTCACGGCCACCGCGGTCGACCGGCCGGAGCCCGGCGGCGAGGTCACCGTCACGCTCTCCGACGGGACGACCGTCACCGGCGACGAGCTGCTGGCCGCCCTCGGGCGCCGGCCCGGCACCGCGGACCTGGGGCTGGAGACCGTCGGTCTCGAGCCGGGCCGCTACGTCGAGGTCGACGACACGCTGCGGGCGACCGGCGTACCGGCCGGCTGGCTGTACGCCGTCGGCGACGCCAACGGCCGCAGCCTGCTCACCCACATGGGCAAGTACCAGGCCCGGATCGCCGGCGACGTCATCGCGGCGCGGGCGGCCGGCCAGGACACCGCGGCGACCCGCTTCCACGACCTCGCCGACGACCTCGCCGTACCGCAGGTGGTCTTCACCGACCCCCAGGTCTGCGCCGTCGGCCGGACCGAGGATGAGGCGCGCAAGGCCGGTCTCGATGTGCGGGTGGTGGAGTACGACATCGGCTCGGTGTCGGGCGCCAGCCTGCTCGCCGACGGGTACGCCGGCCGGGCCCAGCTGGTCATCGACGAGGGCCGACGGGTCGTGATCGGGGCCACGTTCGTCGGTCAGGACACCGCCGAGCTGGTGCATGCAGCGACGATCGCGATCGTCGGCGAGGTGCCGCTGGACCGCCTCTGGCATGCGGTGCCCGCGTTCCCGACCGTCAGCGAGGTCTGGCTCCGGCTCCTGGAGACCTACGGCCTGTGACTTCAGCGGTGGTCGCGACGTCGCCGGTCTCGAGCTCGATTCGCACCAAAGCACCACCAGCAGGATCGTTGCCGGCTTGCGCGATCCCGCCGTGCGCCTCGGCGACCGCCCGGACGATGGCCAGCCCCAGCCCGCTGCCGGACGCTCCGGCGGCGTCGCCCAGGCCGGCCGCCGCCGGCCTCGACCGGGTGAAGGGCTCGAAGGTCGCGTCGAGGACTTCCGCTGCGAAGCCGGGGCCCTGGTCGACCACGTCGATGGTGATCCGCCCGGCCTTCGACTTGGCGGCGACGACGACCGGCCCGCGACCGTGCTCCAGGGCATTTTCCACCAGATTCTGCACGGCCTGCCGCACGCGGACCGGGTCGAGCAGGACCGTCGAGTTCTCGGCGTGGACGTCGATCTCGAC
>JBPCOX010000165.1:0-2733 GCA_050999825.1 Mycobacteriales bacterium | reverse complement strand
TGGCGCGGACCAGCTGCGCTCCCCCGAAGAGGTGGGCGCCGATGGCAGCCAGGTTGACGGGCGTCCACCGGCCCCAGCCGGCGTTGGCGACGCGGGCCCGCTGGCGCGGGTCATCCACGTCGGCGGCGGCGCCGTTGAGGCCGACCGCACCCATCAGCGAGCCCCCGAACCAGGCGGCGAGCCCAACATCGTGCAGGGTCCGGGCAAACGTGTTGCGCTCACTCATCGTCTCTCGATCCTCTCTGCGTGTCTGGGTCGTAGTGCGGGTACCCGTCTCGACCGAGACGGAACCCGTGCCCTGGCAGGTGGCCACCCCCCCGGCGCGTCACCGGCGGAGCCAGGTGTCTGACACGATCGCGCCGAAGGACTTGCGAGGGGCGGGAAGATGGCGGCAGAGGACGACGAGTACGTCGCCGGCGTGATGGTCTTCCGCGAGGAGGGGCGCTGGGAGGCTGCGTTGCTGCCCGACCGTATGGTGTCCGACCTCAGCTCGCTGGTGGCGGCACTGCGTCAGCAGCCCGGCGAGGGCGGCACGATCGGCCTGGTGAACGTGGCCGACGAGTTCTTCGTCGCGCTGCGGGTGCGCCCGCAGGACCTGTCCATGCTGGTTTCGGACGTGACGGCCGCGGCGGTCTGGGATCTGGCCCGTGAGGTCGTCGCCTCCCTGGCGATCCCCATCCCCGACGACGACGACATGGAGGACGTCCTGCCCGGCGGTGACCTCTCGATCTTCACCGACCTAGGCCTGGAGGAGATGGAGCTCGGGGCCATCCTGGCCGACACCGACTCCTACGCCGACGAGATGCTGCTGGCCATCGCGAGCCGGTTGGGGTTCGCGGCGCCCTACGAGCGGGCACTAGAGGGCGCGATCCGCTAGCAGCTGCCCGGGAGACTGCCAACGTGCCCTACTTCGCGACCGCCTTCGCCCGGACCCCGCACGGGTGGCTGGGCAGGGAGCTCGACCTCGACGAGGACGACGATCTCGACGGCGTGGCAGACGCGTTGCGGGAGTACGCCGCCGAGGACTCCGCCGATGTGACGCTGCTCTTCGTCGAGGAGGACGACGAGTGGCTGGGCGTCGCTCGGGTCGACGGGGACGCCGATCCTCGGGTGTTCATCTCCGACTTCCGGGCGGTGCAGTACAGCGACATGGCGGCCCGGTTGGCCGAGGACCTCGCGGTCGAGCGGCCAGCGGCGACGCTCGGGGAGGAGGAGAGCGTCAAGCCGTCGCTGCAGCCGGCCGGTGACGTCGACCTGCTGACCGACTTCGGTACTGCGGGCGACCGGCTGCTCGAGCTGTGCGCCGAGGAGGGCTTGCTGCCGGCCGACGTCATCACGGAGCTGTGCGAGCGGGCCGGCTGCGTCGAGCAGCTGGAGCAGCTGCGCGAGGGGTGACCGGGCCGCCGGCGTACGCCGCTGCGATGCGGCTCGCCCTGGAGGAGGCGGAGCTGGCGCTGTCTGTCGGGGAGGCGCCCGTCGGCGCGGTCGTGATGGATGCCGCCGGAGCTGTGCTCGGGCGCGCTCACAACGAGCGCGAGAGCTCCGGTGACCCCACCGCCCATGCCGAGGTGCTGGCGCTGCGGCGCGCCACCTCGGCGACGGGGTCCTGGCGGCTGACCGGCGCCACCCTGGTGGTCACGCTGGAGCCGTGCACCATGTGCGCCGGCGCGCTGGTGCTCTCCCGGGTGGCCCGCCTGGTGTACGGCGCGGCCGACCCCAAGGCGGGTGCGGTCGGCTCGCTGTGGGACGTCGTACGAGACCGCCGGCTCAACCACCGACCGGAGGTGGTCGGCGGCGTACTGGCCGAGGACAGCGCCCAGCTGCTGCGGTCGTTCTTCGGAGCGAAGCGGCCGCCTCGCTAGGCTGGTTGACGGTGGAGTCGCGTAGCGGCCGAGCGCGCACGCCTCGAAAGCGTGTGACGGGGCAACCCGTCCGTGGGTTCAAATCCCACCTCCACCGCGGCCCCGAACTGCTCGCGGCAGCGTCGTCTTCCTTCGTTGTTTCCCGGTCGTGCCCACGTCGTGCACGACCGGCGCTCGGCGTCAGGACGGGGCCTTGATGGACGTAGCGGGTAACCAGCCGGGCGCATACCCGCGGGTGAGCATCTTGCCGCAGCTCTCGGTGCGGCAAGGCCGCGTGGCTGTCGAGTTCTACAAGACTGCTTTTGGGGCCGTCGAGGTCTATCGGGTCGGCGGTCGGGGCGATGCGCAGGACGTAGTCGCGCAGCTCCGGGTCGGAGACGCGATGTTCTGGGTCTCCGACGAGTCGCCACCCCACCGCAACTTCAGCCCGGAGTCACTCGGGGGAGCCACGGTGCGAATGCTCATGATCGTTGAGGATCCAGGCGCCGTGATGGAGCGCGCCGTGTCGGCCGGTGCGACGGAGGTGTACTCGGTGAGCGAGGAGCACGGCTGGCGCCTCGGGCGGATCATGGACCCCTTCGGCCACCACTGGGAGATCGGAAAGCCGCTCGTCCGGTGGCCGCCCTCGGATGAAGGTCACGGCCGCGGCTAGCAGGGTCCTGCTCCCTCGCAGTTGAGGGACTTGGCGCCCGGCTTGTTCAAGGCCAGAAGAGCGCACCGACCGCCTCGAGCTGGGCCCGCGAGGGCGGCCGGACCAGGGTGCTGCGGTAGCCCACCGGACCGACCTGCCAGTAGGCGAACGTCTCGGCGAAGTCGCCGGCCGGGGTGTCGTAGTCGGTGCACGCGGCACAGCCGTACCAGGGCGTACTAG
>JBPCOX010000145.1:0-2814 GCA_050999825.1 Mycobacteriales bacterium | reverse complement strand
GGCCGTGCCGACGACGAGGCAGACGGCCGTAAGCCGGCGCGGTGGAGCTATCGGCGGGACTACGGCGGGACCAGGCTGCTCGTCCTGGACTCCCGCTGCGGGCGGATCCTGGAGACCGACCACCGGCAGATGGTCGATCCCCCCGAGTGGGACTGGATCGTGGCGCAGACCGCCGGTGAGTTCGACCACCTGCTGATTGCCAGCTCGCTGCCCATCCTGCTGCCGCCGGCGGTCTTCGACCTCGAGGGCTGGAACGAGGCCGTGTGCGGCGGGGCGTGGGGGCAGGTGGCTGCCTGGGTAGGCGAGCGGGTCAGACAGGCCGTCGACCTCGAGCACTGGGCGGCGTTCCGGCTCAGCTTCGACGCCCTGATGCGCCTTGTCGCCGACGTCGGTGCCCGCTTCGAGAGCCGGCGGCCCGCGACGATCCTCTTTCTCTCCGGCGACGTGCACTACTCCTATTTGGCGCGGGCGTCCTTCCCGCCAGCCGACGCGGTCGGTTGCCCGGTCTATCAGGCCGTCTGCTCGCCGCTGCGCAACCCGACGCAGCGCAGCGTGCAGATCGCGGACAAGCTGTCGCGAACCGGCCCCAGCCGGTGGTTGGGGCGGCTGCTCGCCCGCTCCGCAGGGCTGTCCGCGCCCGCGGTGAGCTGGGAGATGACCCGTGGCCCGTGGTTTCACAACGGGATCGCCACCGTGGCCCTCGACGGTCGCGCAGCCCGGTTGTCCTTCCACCAGGCCCCGTCGCGGCCGGATCGGGACGATCCACGGCTGGATCCCGTCTGCGTCGCCGAGCTCACCGCGAGCCCGTACGGCGGGGACCGATGAACAGGCCCAAGGAAGAGCTGGAATCCATCATTCGACGGGATCGACGGGCCGTGCTGCTGGTCAATGCGGCATCCCGCCGGGGCGCGGCCTTCTTCCCGGTGGCCCAGCGCCTGCTACGGCAGGCGGGCTTCGTCCTCGACGCCAGTACGGCGGTGCGTGGGCCGGCGGAGCTGGCGGCCGCCCTCGAGTCGGCGCTGCGGTCACGTCCGGCCCTGGTCGTGATCGGCGGCGGTGACGGCACCGTCAGCGCCGTCGTGGACCAGCTGGCCTACCGCGACACCGTGCTGGGATACCTGCCGCTGGGAACCACCAACAACTTCGGCCGCAGCCTGGGAACACCGATGGACCCGCGTGCGGCGGTCGGCGTGATTGCCAGCGGCAAGGTGGTCGACGTCAACCTGGGCTGTGCCAACGGTGACTACTTCACCAATGAGCTGACTCTGGGTGTTTCGGTTTTGGTGGCCGCCCGGGTCACCGACCGGATGAAACGCCGCCTTGGCCGGCTCGGCTACGGCCTCACGGCCGCCCGGATCCTGCCCCGATACGCGCCGATCACCCTCACGATCACGGTGGATGGATGGACGCGCCAGATGATCACCCGTCAGCTGGGCATCGCCAGCGGTCGCTCCCATGCCGGCGCGCCGATCACCGCCGACGCCAGTATCGACGACCACCGCTTGACCGCCTACTCGCTGGGTGCTCGTCGACGCGAGCTGGTGGTGGCCTCGCTACGGCAGGCTCTGGGCCATCCCCGGGCGCTGACCGCGGACTCGGTGATGACCGGCCGCCGGATCGTGGTCACCGCGGAGCCGCCGCAGCCGGTCGAACTGGACGGGGAGATCACTACATCGACGCCGCTCGAGGTGACCATCGCCGCCGAGGCCCTCAACGCGATGGTGCCGCGCGCATTTGCCGACACCTGACCGTCCGTTCCTTCGTGGGCTTATCGACCTCTCAGCCGGGCTCCTCTTTTCTAACTGATTGCGGCCGGCGAGTACCCGCGGCGGGGGACCGCCGGCCGCTGGTTCGTGTCCTGGTGTCGCCGGCTTACGCTTGGCGCCGGCCCATCAGGTTCTTCGCCGCGTAGGCGACGATTCCGGCGAGGACCGCCCTGGCGACCGGGTTGCCCCCGCCACCACGCTCACCGCCGCCGTGGCCGCCGCCGAGCAGCCCGCCCAGGGCACCACCGCCGCCGCCACCACCGCCAACCAGCCCGCTCAGGCCACCGCCGCCACCACCGGCCGCTCCGAGCAGCTGGCCGAGCAGACCCGGGTTCTGCTGATGCACGCGGGTGGTCATCTCGGCGAGGCCCTGCGGGTGGTCGGAGGACCCGTCGTAGCCGCTGTCGTGACCGAAGCCCTGGGCGTGCTCGTGCAGCAGCTGGCCGAACTGGCGACGCTGGTCGGGGTCCATCCGCTCGAACGCGCCGCGGGCCGACTCGCGGTAGGTGTCTTCGTCGACGTTGGCGGCCACGTCGTGGTAGCGGCGGCCGACCTCATCGTCGTCATAGCCCTCATGCGGGTGGCCACGGTCATACCGGTCGGCAAAGTCTTCGTAGTCACGCCGGCGGTGATGGCCCTCCTGCCGCATCTCATCGTGAAACCCCATGACGCTCCTTTCAGGTCGTTGTTGCTGTGGACGGATGATCGGCCGCGTCTCATCCGGCGGTACTCACAGTCGACCCCCCAGGCCCAACCGGAACCGGCCGCCCGCGGCAACGGTCACGGCCGCGGCGATCGTGATAGCGACGATGCCGAGCTGGTTGGCCGCGAGGCCGGCCAGGTGCACCGCGTGGCCGAGCGGGGTGAGGGGGACCACCAGCCCGACGACCGCGGCGGCCGCCGCCCAGGCCGGGAAGGCCGGGTTGCGGGTCCACGCCAGCCTCGGCTGCGCCCGCAACGCCCAGGCGATGAGCGCGTGACCGGCCAGCCAGGCCAGTACCGCCGCCGCCCTCGCGTGCCCGAGCGGGTGCAGGAGCAGGAACGGCGG
>JBPCOX010000115.1:0-3049 GCA_050999825.1 Mycobacteriales bacterium | reverse complement strand
ACACCGCCAGCTCCGGCAGCCCCAGGATCTTCCGCGTCTCGTCGCGCACCTTGACCTCCTCCGACGACCAGCCGGCGTCGCGGACGGAGCCGGCCCATGGCACCACGTTGAGCGCCAGCGGGGCCGGGAACGGACCGAGCGAACCGCCGACCACCCGCCGTACGTCGCCCGGCCGGGTGCCGAGGTCACGGTCGCCGGCCACCTTCTGCAGCTGGTCGCGGAGCGTGTCCGCGCCGGCCTGGCCCGCACCCGAGGCCGCCTGGTAGGACGCCACGACGATCGCCTTCAGGCCGAAGGCGCGGTGCAGCGCTCCCAGCGCTACCGCCATTGACAGGGTCGTGCAGTTCGGGCTGGCGACGATGCCGCGCGGTCGGGACGTCACCGCCGCCGGGTTGACCTCCGGTACGACGAGCGGCACGTCCGGCGCCATCCGGTACGCGGCCGAGTTGTCGACGACGACGGCACCGGCCCGCACCGCGACGGGCGCCCACTCGGTCGAGACCGCGTCGGGCACGTCGAACATCGCCACGTCGACACCCTCGAAGACGGGCACCTCCAGCGCCCGCACCTCGACCGGCTCGCCGCGCACCGAAAGGCGCCGGCCAGCCGACCGTGGCGAGGCGACCAGGCGGATCTCTCCCCAGACGTCTGGCCGGCCGGCCAGCACGTCGAGCAGCACAGTGCCGACGGCGCCGGTCGCGCCGACGACGGCCAGCGTGGGCGCGCGCGTCACCGGCCGCTCCCGCCGTACACCGTCGCCACCTGGTCCTCGGCGCCCAGCCCGAAGGCACCGTGCACGGCCGTCACCGCGGTCGGTACGTCGGCCTCCCGGCAGACGACCGAGATCCGGATCTCCGAGGTGGAGATCACCTCCACCGACACCCCGGCGTCGGCGAGGGCACCGAAAAACGTCGCGTACACCCCGGGCTCCGAGCGCATGCCGGCGCCGACCAGCGACACCTTGCCGACCGCGTCGTCGTAGAGCACGCCTTCAAGGTCGAGCTCGTCGCGGACCTTCTCCAGCGCGGTGACTGCCCCCGGACCGTCGAGCTGCGGCAGAGTGAAGGAGACATCGGTGCGGCCGGTAGTGACCGGGGAGACGTTCCGCACGATCATGTCCAGGTTGACCTGCGCGTCGGCCAGCACGCGGAACAACGCAGCCGCGGTCTCCGGCCGGTCCGGCACCCCGACCACGGTCACCTTGGCCAGGCTGCGGTCGTGCGCCACCCCGGAGATGATCGCCTGCTCCACGGAGCCCTCCTGCGGTACGTCGGTGACCCAGGTGCCCGGCGCGGAGACGAACGACGAGCGCACGTGCACCGGGATCGCGTGCCGCCGGGCGTACTCGACGCAGCGGACCATCAGCACCCTGGCGCCCGCCGCGGCGAGCTCGAGCATCTCTTCGTAGGACACCCGTGCCAGCCGGCGCGCCGTCGGGACCAGCCGCGGGTCGGCGGTGAAGACGCCGGCCACGTCGGTGTAGATCTCGCAGACCTCGGCGCCCAGGGCGGCCGCCAGGGCGACCGCGGTGGTGTCGGAGCCGCCGCGACCCAGCGTGGTGATGTCCTTCGACTCCGAGCTGACCCCCTGGAAGCCGGCCACGATCGCGATGTGGCCGGCGGCCAGCGCCGCGGAGATCCGCCCCGGCGTCACATCGATGATCCGGGCCCGCCCGTGCGAGGAGTCGGTGATCACGCCGGCCTGGCTACCGGTGAAGGACCGCGCGGACAGGCCCAGGTTGGCGATCGCCATCGCCAGCAGCGCCATCGAGATGCGCTCACCGGCGGTGAGCAGCATGTCGAGCTCGCGGGCCGGCGGCAGCGGGCTGACCTGCTCGGCCAGCTCCATCAGCTCGTCGGTCGTGTCGCCCATAGCCGAGACCACGACGCAGACCTGGTGGCCGTCGCGGCAGGTGGCCGCGATGCTCTGGGCGACCCGCTTGATCGACTCGGCGTCGGCGACCGAGGAGCCGCCGTACTTCTGTACGACCAGCGCCATGCGCCCAGGGTAGGCGCGCTACGGGCCGAAGGAGCCGTCGTAGGCGGCGAATAGCCCGGTTCCGCCGGTCTGGCGCGCGATCGTGGCGTAGGCGTCGTGGTTGTTGCTCCCACCGCTCACGCAGGCACCGATGCAGCCGTCGGCGTAGCCGATGAGGACGTGGCCCTTCTTGTCCACCGTGCTGCCCATGAAGTCGAGCAGGTTGCGGCAGGGGTTGGAGCCGCCGCTGAGCCAGATGCAACCGCGCTGCACTGGATCGCTCGGCGTGGCGTCGACCGTGGTCCAGGTCGCGCCGCCGTCATACGTCGTGGCGATGTAGAGGTGCCATACGCCGGCGAAGCTCGCACTCTGGTCGTCCCCCCCGGTCGTCGTACCGAGGAAGGCGAAGGAGGCCCGGTTGTCGTCGCCCGCTACCACCCGGGGGAACTGGATGTTGCGGATGCCGAGGGACGCGCCGACGTTGACCGGCGCGCTCCAGGAGGCGCCCCGGTCCCTCGTCACCGCGACGTAGGGGTAGGTGTCCTTGGAGCCGTTCGTCGAGGCCTGCTGGAAGCCCAGGTAGACGCTGTTGCCGGCACCGATGCCGATGGCCGCGTCGGACTCTGCCTGGGTCGTGCTGCCAGGGACGGTTCGCACGCTCCAGGTGGTGCCGTTGTCGGCCGAGACCGAGAAGCCCTGCTTGCGGTTGCAGTCGGCGTTGGGCACGTACGCCGTACCGTCCGGCGCGACCATGATGTGCCCGTGCAGGCCGCCGCACTGGGTGGCGTTGTAGATCGACACCCCGGGGCCGAAGGTCAGGCCGCCGTCGCGCGACACCGCGCACTGGGCAGAGGCGATCGCCTGGGCGCAGTAGTAGGTGGCGTCGCGGTAGCCGACGCCGGTGCCGGTGGGCCCCGGTGCGAACGAGCCGCCGCCGACGGTCTGGTGATCTGCCAGGGCTCCGATCCCGCACCCGACCGGGTTCTGCGTCCAGCTCGCTCCGTCGTTGTCGGTGAAGGCGACCAGCGAGCAGGCGAGGTCCAGCTGGGAGACGAACGTGCGGTTGGTGTTG
>JBPCOX010000131.1:0-3068 GCA_050999825.1 Mycobacteriales bacterium | reverse complement strand
GGTCCGCATGGTCGACGAGCGGCTCACCACGGTGACCGCGACGCGGCAGCTGCGCGAGTCCGGCGTGCACGGGCGGGCGGTGCGGGCCGCCGTCGACGCGGCCGCCGCGGTGGTGCTGCTGCAGGCGGGCCTGGACCTGGAGCGCTCGACCGGGCAGCCGCCCGGCGAGCCGGTGCGCGCGACGCCGGCGTGAGCGGCAGACTGCCGCCTGTGACCGACCTAGGGGTGGGCCGGCGACCGGATACCGACCCCCCGCTGGCGGGGGAGGCGCCCCGACGTAGAGGCACGGCGGCGGTGCTGCTGTCGTTGCTGCTCATCTGCGGGCTGGCTGCCGGTGGGCTGCTCGGCGTCCGGGCCCTGGTCGGGTCGGTGCGCTCAGCTGCCGAGGACTACTCCGGGACCGGATCGGGTTCGGTCGTCGTACAGGTGCATCCCGGCGACACCGCCGCCGATATCGCGACCACGCTGGCGAAGGCCGGCGTGGTCAAGAGCGCGGGCGCGTTCCGCCGCGCGGCCAACGCGGACGAGCGCTCGCGGACCCTGCAGCCGGGCTTCTACCGGCTGAAGCGGCACATGAGCTCCGCCGAGGCGCTGGGGCTCATGCTCGACCCGGTAGCGCTGGTGCGGAACCGGGTGACGGTGCCGGAGGGCACCACGGCCCGCGGGACCGCCCAGCTGTTGGCCCGCCAGGCCGACATCCCGGCGCCGGAGCTGGCCGCGGTGCTGGCGGCGCCGGCCGGTCTCGGTCTGCCGGCCTACGCCAACGGTCACGCTGAAGGCTTCCTGTTTCCGGCGACCTACCGCTTCCAGCCCGGGACGACGGCGGAGCAGGCACTGGCCGAGATGGTGCTCCGCTACTCGCGGGCTGCGGCCGAGCTCGGACTGGAGGGACAGGCGCGCGCCGCCGGCCGGACGCCGTACCAGGTGCTGACCGTTGCCTCCATCGTGCAGGGCGAGGCGCGGCTGCCAGGGGACTTCCCGAAGGTGGCCACGGTCATCTACAACCGGCTCGCCCGCGGCATGCCGCTGCAGATGGACTCCACGATCAACTACGTGCTGCCCGAGCGGAAGGGCCACCTGACCTCCAACGACATCAACATCAACTCGCCGTACAACTCCTACCGGCGGACCGGGCTGCCCCCCACCCCGATCGGCTCGCCGGGCGAGATGGCCCTGCAGGCGGCCCTGCATCCGGCGCCGGGCGACCTGCTCTACTTCGTCACCATCGACAAGGCCGGGCACAACGCCTTCACCAGCTCCTACGAGGAGTTCCTGCGGTTCAAGGCCCTGGGCGCCCGCAACCGCGGCTGACCGTAGGGGCTTCGGGGCGCGATAACTATCGCGGGACAGCATTGGGCTACCGACATAGAGCGCCGGGACGTGCAGACCGCGACCACCGGGGCGGCGATGCCGGCCCCGGCAGCAGGGAAATCCACCGCCCCAGCCCCCTGCCGCGCCGCCCAAGGTTCAGGCGGAGGAAGCGCGGGCCGATGACAGGCCGGAGGAGCAGGTGGGTGATGGAGGCGGCGTGAAGCAGCTCGGCGAGGTGCTGCTCGACGGCGGACTGATCACCCCGGAGCAGCTCGACGAGGCCTACGAGGACCACCAGCGCCTGGGCCGCAGCCTCAGCCGGGTGCTGGTCGACCGCGGCATGTTGACAGAGCCGCAGCTGGTGGCGGCCGTCGCCGGTTCGATCGGCCTGCGCTTCGTCGACCTGACCGACTACCCGGTCGACGGGTCGGCCGTGGCGCGGGTCGCCCCAGCGGTGTGCCGGCGGCACACGGCCCTGCCGGTCGGCTACGAGGACGGCCGACTCGTGGTGGCGATGGCCGACCCCGCCGATGTGGTGGCGATCGACGACATCCGGTCCCTGACCGGTCTGGACGTACGCCCCATCGTCGCCACCCGGGCCGACGTCTGCGCTGCGATCACGCGCTTTCACCGCGCCGACTCCGACCTGGACGACCTCAGCCTGTCCATGGATGCCGCCGGCGATGACCACGACGATCTCGCCGGCGTACGAGAGGTGGTCGAGGACGCCCCGATCGTCAAGTGGGTGAACCTGCTGATCTCACAGGCCATCGCCGACCGGGCCTCGGACATCCACATCGAACCGGGCGAGCGCGACCTGCGGGTGCGGTTCCGCATCGATGGGGTCCTGCATGAGGTGATGCGCTCGCCGCGCACCATCCAGGCCGGCGTCATCAGCCGACTGAAGATCATGTCGGACATCGACATCGCCGAACGACGGATTCCCCAGGACGGGCGGCTCTCCGTCGCCGCCAACGGCAAGAAGATCGACCTGCGGGTGGCCACGCTGCCAACGGTCTGGGGCGAGAAGGTCGTGCTGCGGATCCTGGACAACTCCACCGCGCTGATGACCCTGGCCCAGCTCGGCTTCCGCGACGTCAACTACACGCGGTACGCCGAGAGCTTCACCAAGCCCTACGGGATGATCCTGGTCACCGGCCCCACCGGCTCCGGCAAGTCCACGACGCTCTACGCCACGCTGAACATCGTCTCCACCCCGGAGAAGAACGTCATCACGGTCGAGGACCCGGTCGAGTACCGGATCCCCGGCATCAACCAGGTGCAGACCCACGCCCGCGCCGGTCTGTCCTTCGCCTCGGCGCTGCGCTCGATCCTGCGCTCGGACCCCGACGTGGTCCTGGTGGGCGAGATCCGCGACCACGAGACCGCCCGCATCGCCATCGAGGCGGCGCTCACCGGTCACCTCGTGCTGTCCACGCTGCACACCAACGACGCGCCCAGTGCGATCACCCGGCTGGTGGAGATGGGGATCGAGCCGTTCCTCGTCGGCTCCGCGCTGGACGCGGTCCTGGCCCAGCGACTCGCCCGCCGCCTCTGCGAGCGGTGCAAGGAGGCGTACTCGCCCACGGCCGAGGCGCTCCGGCAGGCCCGCTTTCCCTGGCAGCCGGGCGAGGGGCTGCCGACGCTGTACCGCCCGCGGGGTTGCTCGGCGTGCTCGAAGACCGGCTACCAGGGCCGGCTCGCCCTGCACGAGGTCATGCCGGTGACCGAGGAGGTCGAGCGACTTGCCGTCGAGC
>JBPCOX010000129.1:0-4779 GCA_050999825.1 Mycobacteriales bacterium | reverse complement strand
TGCTGGGGCCGCAGGTGCGCGGAGGCATGTACGGCGAGCAGCCCTCGCTGACCAAGCTCGACGCCAACGGCGACCTGGTGGCCACGACGGACTTCCGCGACGTCTACGCGACGCTGCTCGAGCGGGTACTGGGCGCCGACGCCGACCGGATCGTTCCGGGCGCCAAGCGCCGGCTCGACTTCCTCTCCGCGTAGCGGGCCGGACACACTCGAGCCCGGTCGATCTCCACCGAGCCGTGCTCAGGCGGCCGAAGAAGCCGACCCCGCCGACGACGAGACCGCTGCTCCGCTCCACTAGCTGGCGCTGTCCGAAGCGAGCCGGCCCCGCCGGCAGCCCGTTGGTGCTCAGCATGCGGGCGATCACGACATCACCCTCGTCGGGAAAGTCGCTCGCCCAGTCGGGCAGCCGGTTCCCGCCGAGAATCGCCTCGACCGGTTGAGCGGTGACCGGGCGCAGTACGAGTCGATCGGTGGTCAGCTCCGCAGCGACGTCGTCGCCGCCGGAAGGCACAGAGACAGGCATTCTTCTCCAGGTCAGATAGACCCGGGCCGCGCCTATGTCAAAGACCGGCGACCCGGAAGCGGGCATGCGAGAGCGCCGCAATCACGGTGGCCTCACTCCCCTGCCGGGTCCGTCTGTCGCCTTTGCAGTGACTGCACGGTAACACCGCAGCCGGCCCGCGGTCGGGTCGTCGCTTGGCGGCGGTGCACGAGTACTTGACCAGTAGGCTCAGACCGCTGGGTACCGCCACGCACCTGGAGGAGCCGAGATGTCGCCGAGCCTGCGACCGCCGCCGGTCGCCCTCCTGGATCCCTACACCGGCAACCGGGTGCTTCCGCTCTACACGACATCGGTGTCGGTGACCGGCGGCGAAGCCGGGCACGGGCGGGCATCGGGGCGCGCGGTCTCCGAGGACGGCGACCTCGATGTGGACCTCCGGCTGCCGAAAGGCCTCGGCGGACCGGGTGGCGGCACCAACCCGGAGCAGCTCTTCGCCGCCGGCTACGCCGCCTGCTTCCACGGCGCGTGGAACCTGATCGCGATCAAGGAGGGCATCGAGACCGGGCCGGTGGAGGTCAAGGCTACGGTCACCTTCGGGCGCGACCCGGACGACGGTCGTTATCTGCTGACCGCCGACCTGGAGGTCAGCGCCCCCGAGCTGGAACGCGCGCAGGCAGAGAAGCTCACCCGCGAGGCCGAGCTGGCCTGTCCCTACGCGAAGATGACGCGCCAGGGCATCCAGGGGTCGGTCCGCCTGATCTGAGCGCTGCTCACCGCAGGATGACGTTGAGCAACACGGTCAACATGGCGGATGCGATGACCGAGACCAGAATCATGGTGAGGCGGCCGGACGCTCCACCGAGCGGCCGGACCTCGACGTCGCGCCCGATCTTCATCGTCGACCCCGATATGCGACCGGTTGCCACGCCGACTAAACATCCGTCGTAGCAGCAGGCCGAGCAGGAGCCCGCCGACGCCCCCGCCTCTCAGCGCACTCCGCCGGCCACCCAGGTAGATCCTCATTGCCGTCTCCCGTCGTAGAGGCAGTCGTCATACCCGGCCCACCCGCCTCGCCCCTGGTGGCGTGCCCGCGGCATACTCCCCGCCTCTGCCAGGTGAAGGGAGGACGGCGAGATGTCGATGATCAGTGAGGACGGTCGCATCCACCTGCGCTGCCCGGTCTGCGACGGAACGAGCTTCGAGCAGCAGGAATCGCGGGAGGACTCACGCTGGGGCTTCACCAGTCACCGCATGACACTGCAGATCTGCACCACCTGTCGATACGTCATGCACTTCCACGACGCGCACAGCGCATTCGACGTCGACTGACGGTGTCCTGCGGTTCTCCGTCGGACGGCGGTGCTATCCATCAGGGCGTAGGAAACGGATCTCTCCCGACCAGCGAGCAAACGGCAGAACCGCCCCGTTGCCGCCGCTCGGCCTAACCGAGTCCGCCAGTTGCGGCGGCTCGAGTTGCTGCGGAAGGGTCTCGTCGACGACCTTGCCGCCACCCACAGTGGAACCAGCGCAGATCAGTCGC
Source organism: Mycobacteriales bacterium (assembly GCA_050999825.1). GTDB lineage: Bacteria > Actinomycetota > Actinomycetes > JALYNC01 > JALYNC01 > JBPCOB01. Next base: position 2,738 of record JBPCOX010000129.1, on the reverse strand, counting down.
GTGTGGAGTGTCCGGCTCCGCGAGGCATCGACGTGGGGTGGCGACATCAAGCGCCCCGGCCCGAGCAAACGGAGATCCCGTGACCGGCCGTCACACGCTCACTGCCCTGTCCGCTACCGCCTGGGGAGTGTGGACCTACGCCGCCCTGGTGGGCCTGCACATGCTGTAAGCAGACGTAGTCGTTGCCCGATTGGCGGTGGTGCGCTCACCTGGCACAGGAGATGACGCGTCCGGCGGCGACCACCGGCAGCTGGTCGACACCCGGCGAGCATGAAGGCTGGCTAAATCGCGGTCGAAGCGCTCACCCACTTGAACGGCGGCTCCACGGGGCTTGGACGCTTGCGCCAACGGGGCGACTGACCTGCGGTTTCTACGTCGGGACGGCGGGATTCGAACCCACGACCCCTTGACCCCCAGTCAAGTGCGCTACCAAGCTGCGCCACGTCCCGTCTCCCGGCGGACCGGGAGGACGACACACGCTATCTCAGACCTGCCCTCGCACGTACGCTCAGCAGGTGCAAGAGGCACTTGCCATCCTGGCGTACGCCGTCGCAGCGGCGCACCTGGCGCTCATCGCCTTCCTGTTGGCCGGCGGCTTCCTCGCTCTTCGACAGCCCCATACCGCGCGCTGGCACCTGCCCGTCGTCGCGGCGGTGGGGCTGGTAAACGCACTCGGCGCCGCCTGTCCCCTGACGGTGCTGGAGAACCGCCTGCACGCGCTCTCCGGGCTGCCCGCCCACCTGGACGGAGTCGTCGAGCACTACCTCATCGCTCCGGTACACCCGGCCGGCATCACGCCGTCCATACGGGTGCTGATCTACGCAGTCGCAGCGACCGCCGTCGTCGTGCCGTACGTGCAGCTGCTCCGCCGCCTCGGTGCCACCAGGAGTGCTCCGCTAGCCGCTCGGACCTTCGACTGAGAGGCCGGCCGCCGCGGCCGCGGCACGCATCCGCAGATCGTAGGTGAGAACGGCTCGTACGTCGGGGCCGACGGCCTCGGCGGTTGCGAGGTGGATGGCGTCCAGGCTGCGCAGAGGCGTCCCGGGGGCGAGTACCGCCGCGCGGTCGAGAACGCTGCGGTCCACAGCCACCTGGTAGAGCCGGGCAAGCTGCCGACGCGCATGGGACACGGCGTCCGGGCCGCCGCGCCAGAGGGCCCGGACCAGCTCCACCCGAGTTAGCTCGCTGGTGACCCTCAGGTCGGTGCGGTGCCGGCGAAGGTAGGTGCGCAGCGCATCCGACTCCGGCTCTTGCTGCACCAGCTTCGCCATGGCAGAGGTATCGAGGTAGAGCTTCACCGCTCCTGCTCGCGCATGGCGGCGAGAGCCGCCGACGCGTCGACGCCGTAGTCGCCGGCGACCTCGTCCAGGACGTCAGAGCCGTCCGCCGGCGGCGTCACCTGGCCCCTCGCAACCAGGTCGGTCCACGGATCCGCCGAGTACGGAACCAGGAGCGCCACCGGACGCCCGCGATCGGTCACCTGCAGGGTCTCGCCCTGGCGGACTCGAGCGAGGTAGCGGCTCGCGTGCTGCCGGAGCTCACGTACGCCGATTCGATCCACATGCTACACAGTAGCACCGATGAAGAGGCTCAGCGGCCCCGCTTGTCGCGGACCCGGACGCTGATCTCGATCGGCGTACCGGCGAAGCCGAAGTCCTCCCGCAGCCGGCGTTCCACGAAGCGGCGGTAGCCCGCCTCCAGGAAGCCGCTGGCGAAGAGCACGAACTTCGGCGGCCGTACGCCGGCCTGGGTCACGAAGAGCACCTTGGGCTGCTTGCCGCCACGCACCGGCGGCGGGGTGGCCGCGATCACCTCGCCCAGCCATGAGTTGAGCCGTCCCGTGGGCACCCGGGTCTCCCAGCCCGCGAGCGCGGCCTCGAGCGCCGGCGCCAGCCGGTCCACGGCCCGGCCGGTGCGGGCCGAGACGTTGAGCCGTGGCGCCCAGGTCACCCGGGCCAGCTGGCGGTCGATCTCGCGGTCGAGCTCGTGCCGGCGGTCCTCGTCGACCAGGTCCCACTTGTTGAAGGCCAGCACGAGGGCTCGGCCGGCCTCCGCCACCATCGAGATCACCCGCAGGTCCTGCTCGGCCAGCGGCTCGCTGGCATCGACCAGCACGATCGCCACCTCGGCGGCGGCCAGCGCGGCGTTGGTGCGCAGGCTGGAGTAGTACTCCGCCCCGCTGGCCTCCCGGACCCGGCGCCGCAGCCCCGCGGTGTCCACAAACCGCCAGGTCGCGCCGCCCAGCTCGATGAGGCTGTCCACCGGGTCGCGGGTGGTACCGGCCACCGGGTCGACCAACGCGCGCTCCTCCCCGGCCAGCCGGTTGAGCAGACTGGACTTGCCCACGTTCGGCTTGCCCAGCAAGGCCACCCGCCGCGGCCCGATGGGAAGTTCGGAAACGTCCGGGGGGGCCGCCGGGAGTGCCTCGAGGATGGCGTCGAGCAGGTCGCCGCTGCCCCGGCCGTGCACGGCGCTCACCGGCCAGGGCTCGCCGAGGCCGAGCGACCACAGCGCCGCGGCGTCGGACTCCGCCCGCTCGTCGTCGACCTTGTTGGCAGCCAGGATCACCGGCTTACCGGCGCGTCGCAGGACCCGGGCCACCGCCTCGTCGGCGTCAGTGGCCCCCACCGTGGTGTCCACGACGAGCAGTACGGCGTCCGCCGCGGCGGGAGCAAAGTCCGCGGGCGCCCCCACCCACCCCGCCAAGCCCCTCTCCTCACACTCCCCCCCCCCCGTGC
>JBPCOX010000061.1:0-3362 GCA_050999825.1 Mycobacteriales bacterium | reverse complement strand
GGTCCGGGCGGCGTCGCGGTGCAGTGCGTGGAGGGGCCGCGCCATACCCGGGGCACGCCCCCGAACGTGGTCGAGACCGACCCGGCCGGCTGGCTCGAGCTGGCGACCGGCCGGCTGCGCTGGGCCGACGCCGTGGCGGATGGCCGGGTGCGGGCCAGCGGCTCGCGCGCCGTCAACCTCTCGGCGTACCTCCCGGTCCTGTCGTAACACGGGCCGGTGGGGCGGTCAGGTAACCGCCCGACCTCCCCAGGCGGGGCACTAGCCGAACCCGGGAGGGCGAATGCAGGCAGTAGACTGCGGATGGTCGGCTTCCCCGCGCGCCACTCCCGAGGAGCACCGCCCGTGCCAGCTGCCGACGGCAGGCTGATCCTCGCCGATTCCGAGCCCCTCGACGAGCCCGGTCCCAGGGACGCGTGCGGCGTCTTCGGTGTCTGGGCCCCCGGCGAGGAAGTCGCCAAGCTGTCCTACTTCGGGCTCTACGCGCTGCAGCACCGCGGCCAGGAGGCGGCCGGCATCGCCGTCGCCGACGGCTCGACCGTGCTGGTCTACAAGGAGCTGGGCCTGGTCGCCCAGGTCTTCGACGAGCCGACCCTGAGTTCCTTGCGCGGGCACCTGGCCATCGGCCACACCCGCTACTCGACCACCGGTTCGAGCAACTGGGAGAACGCGCAGCCCACCTTCCGCGCGTGCCGCAACGGCGGTGGGATCGCGCTGGGCCACAACGGCAACCTCACGAACCCTCGGGAGCTGCGCCGGCTGGTCGCCGAGCGGGGGCTGCGCACGGGCCCTGTCACTGCCACGACGGACTCCGACCTCGTCACCGCACTGCTTGCCGGCCGGCCTGACGTACCGCTCGAGGTGGCCGCGCGCGAGGTCCTGCCGCTGCTGCAGGGCGCGTTCTCGCTGGTCTTCCTGGACGAGACCACCCTGTATGCCGCCCGGGACCGGCACGGCGTACGACCGCTGGTCCTCGGGCGGCTGGAGCGTGGGTGGGTCGTCGCCAGCGAGACCGCGGCCCTCGACATCATCGGCGCGGCGTTCATCCGCGAGGTGGAGCCCGGCGAGCTGGTGGCGATCGACGAGCACGGGCTGCGTACGTCGCGTTTTGCCGAGGCGACGCCGAAGGGCTGCTTGTTCGAGTACGTGTACCTGGCTCGTCCCGACACGACGATCGCCGGTCGCGGTGTCCACGTGACGCGGGTGGAGCTGGGCCGTCGCCTGGCGCGGGAGGCCCCGGCGGACGCCGACCTCGTCATCCCGGTGCCGGAGTCCGGCGGGCCGGCCGCGATCGGCTACGCCGAGGCGAGTGGGATCCCGTACGGCGCCGGGCTGGTCAAGAACGGCTACGTGGGGCGCACCTTCATCCAGCCGAGCCAGACGATCCGCCAGCTGGGGATCCGGCTGAAGCTCAACCCGTTGCGGGACGTCATCCGTGGCAAGCGGCTCGTCGTCGTGGACGACACCATCGTCCGCGGCAACACCCAGCGGGCACTGGTGCGCATGTTGCGCGAAGCCGGTGCCACCGAGGTGCACGTCCGGATCTCCAGCCCGCCGGTGCAGTGGCCGTGCTTCTACGGCATCGACTTCGCCAGCCGGGCAGAGCTGATCGCGAGCGGGCTGACGGTGGAGGAGGTCCGGCAGTCCATCGGCGCCGACTCCCTCGCTCACGTCTCTCTCGAGGGACTGATCGAGGCGACCACGGTGCCGGCCGATCGGCTGTGCCGCGCCTGCTTCGACGGCATCTACCCGATCTCGCTGCCGGCGCCGGACCTGATCGGCAAGCATGTGCTCGAGGGCATCGAGCGTTCCGTCGCAGCCGATGCGGGCAGCCCCGGTCCTGCCCCGGACGACGAGCTCGAGCGCCTGCTGCCCGGAGTCGGCGCCGGGGACGCCCTGAGCCGGCCGTGACCAGGCTCCCGGAGGGAGCGGGGGCGACGTACGCCGCTGCCGGCGTCGACATCGCGGCCGGCGAGCGGGCGGTCGAGCGGATGCGGACGGCAGTGGCCGGAGCCTCCCGGCCGGAGGTGGTCGGTGGGCTCGGTGGGTTCGCCGGCCTGTTCGCCCCGGACTTCTCCCGATATCGGCGGCCGCTGCTGGCCACCGCCACCGACGGGGTCGGGACCAAGCTGGCGATCGCCCAGGCGATGGACCGGCACGACACCGTGGGAATAGACCTGGTCGCCATGGTGGTCGACGACCTGGTCGTCTGCGGTGCCGAGCCGCTGTTCCTCACCGACTACATCGCCTGCGGCGCCGTCGTACCCGAACGGATCGCCGTGATCGTCGCCGGTGTGGCCAAGGGCTGCCGGCAGGCCGGCTGCGCGCTCCTCGGTGGGGAGACGGCGGAGCATCCCGGCGTACTGCGACCAGACGAGTACGACCTGGCCGGTGCCGGCGTGGGCGTCGTCGATGCCGACGACCTGCTCGGTGCCGATCGGGTCCGGGCCGGCGACGTGGTTCTCGCGATGGCGTCGTCCGGGCTGCACGCCAACGGCTACTCGCTGGTCCGGCACGTGCTGCTCAAGGGCGCTCGGCTGAGCCTCGACGCCGAGCTCCCGGAGCTGGACCGCCGGCTCGGGGAGGTGCTGCTGACCCCGACCCGGATCTACGCGCGCGACTGCCTGGCGCTTGCCGCCGAAGTGGACGTGCGCGCGTTCGCGCACGTGACCGGTGGCGGCCTGGCCGCCAACCTCACGCGCGTCCTGCCGCCGCACCTCGACGCCGTACTGGATCGCAGCACATGGTGTCCAGCGCCGATCTTCGGTCTCATCGCCGACCGTGGCCGGGTCGAGCCGGCCGAGATGGAGCGAACGTTCAACCAGGGCGTCGGCATGGTCGCGGTGTTGCCGCCGGACGACGTTGCTCACGCCCTTGCGGTCCTCGAGGAGCGGAACGTGCCGGCGTGGGTCGCCGGCGATGTGGTGGCTGGCGCCGGGACGGCCCAACTCGTCGGTAGGCATCCGTCCGACTGACGGACCGGCTGAACTACCTATGCACGCATCCGCACGCCGCCGAGCGGTCTGCCCGCTGGATCGGACTCGCTTCGGACTCGCTCGGCGGTCGTATCCGCCGGTTGTGTGCACGAATGGTCCCGTTGACCCTGTCGGCCTAGGTTGGACGGCCGTCCTCGTCGTTCTCGGCCGTGTACTCGTCCGCCCCGTCCTCGTCCTCGGTCTCCACCACGCTAGCCGGCGAGGCGCCGTTGCCGTCGGAGGTCAGCTCCGCGCGCAGACGGTCGAGGTCGGTGCCGCCGCTGGAGTACTTCAGCTGACGGGCAACCTTGGTCTGCTTGGCCTTGGCCCGGCCGCGCCCCATGGCTCGACCCCCTCGGTACGCGCTCGCGATGGACGGCAGCCAGCGCA
>JBPCOX010000034.1:0-9856 GCA_050999825.1 Mycobacteriales bacterium | reverse complement strand
CCTCGTCGAAGGTCACGACGAGCAACCCGTCCTTCTTGAACGCCGGTGAGCTCAAGATCTTGGGCACCCACTGCTGCAGCCACTTGTCGGCCGTGACCAGCCCGCCCGGCTCCCCGGTGACGCACGGTTCGTCATGGCCGTCGTGGCAGAGGTTGGGCGTGATGTAGCTGAAGTTGGGTGTCGTGGCGACCGAGCCCAACGCCACCGGCAGCCGCTTGAGCGGCAGCACGTGGCGGTCGCAGTAGTCCTGCCGGTCGATGATCGAGTGGAAGTACATGAACGGGTTGTGCCGGACGGCGTACTGGTCACCCAGCTCGGCGGTCTGGGTGTCGTCCTTGCTGTTCAGCGCCGGATGCCGGCAGGTGTTCGGTGCTGGCGAATGCGCCATGTCTTCCATGTAGCCCGCCCAGGTGAAGCCCTTGGCGTCGAGCTGCTCAGGCAGCGTCCGCACCGACGCCGGGTACACGCAGCCCTGGCCGACGGCCTGCCCGGGGGCCACCGTGCCGGTGCCCTGGAAGTCGCTGAAGGTCTGGCAGTCGGCCTGGGTGTCGGCGTTCGGGCCCTGCCCGCTGATCTGTGCGATGTAGTTCGGCAGGCTGTTGTGGGCGGTGGCGTAGTAGAAGTCGAGCAGCATCCCCTTCTCGCGCAGCGTGTGGGCGAGGTAGGGGGCCGGGGAGTTCAGCCGGAAGGTGCTCTTGAAGCCCTCGTTCTCGAGGTTGATGACGAAGACGTGCCGAATCGGTGGCGGGGAGAATGAAGCGGTCGCCGCCGCGGGCCGGTCGGGTGGCGAAGCAGCCGGCGCGGCCGGTGCGCCGGCGAGCAGAACCACGGGTACGACGGCGACCGGCGCGAGGGCACGGCAGAGCAGTGGTAGCGGCATGGTTCCGTTGTCGCAGCGCGAGGTGACCGGACCGGCGACCGAAGGTGACCGGCAGGCGAACGCTGTCCGGCGATTCGGCCCCGGCTGTCCACAGGTCGCCGCCCTACGGCGAGGAGTACCCCGGACGGACCAGCGAGCCCGTCGCGGCTGGTCAGGCCTCGAACTTGTAGCCGAGCCCCCGCACCGTCACCAGGTGCCGAGGCACCGAGGGGTCGGGCTCGACCTTGGCCCGCAGCCGCTTGACGTGGACGTCGAGGGTCTTGGTGTCACCGACGTAGTCCGCTCCCCAGATGCGGTCGATCAGCTGTCCGCGGGTGAGCACCCGCCCGGAGTTGCGCACCAGCATCTCGAGCAGCTCGAACTCCTTGAGCGGCAGGCCCACCGGCTCGCCCTGCACGGTGACCACGTGCCGGTCGACGTCGAGCCGCACGGGGCCGGCCTCCACCACCGCCGGCAGCAGCTCCCCGGCGTCGTTGCGCCGGCGCAGCACCGCCCGGATGCGGGCCACCAGCTCGCGCGAGGAGAAGGGCTTGGTCACGTAGTCGTCGGCGCCCAGCTCCAACCCGACCACCTTGTCCACCTCGCTGTCGCGCGCGGTGAGCATGATGACCGGTACGTCGCTGCGCTGGCGCAGCGCGCGGCACACCTCGGTGCCCGACAGCCCCGGCAGCATCAGGTCCAGCAGTACCAGGTCGGCGCCGCCCCGCTCGAACTCCGCCAGCCCGTCCGGGCCGGTGCCGGCCAGCGCCACCTCGAACCCCTCCCGGGTGAGCATGTACTGCAGCGTCTCGGAGAATGACTCCTCGTCCTCGATGACCAGCAGGCGGGTCATCGAGGAGACACCGCCAGCGCGGCCGGCGTCCTCGTCAGCTCCGCGGCCGCCGACGCCGGCGGAGGCGGCAGGTACAGCGTGAACGTGGATCCCACGCCCTCGGAGCTCCACACCGTCACCCGGCCGCCGTGGTTGTCGGCGATGTGCTTGACGATCGCCAGCCCCAGCCCGGTGCCGCCGGTCGCCCGGGACCGGGCCGGGTCGGACCGGTAGAAGCGCTCGAATACCCGCTCCAGGTCGCCGGCCGGAATCCCGATCCCCTCGTCGCTGACCGCGATCTCGATCTCGTCGCCGGTCAGGGTCTCCCGCCGACGGGCGCCGAGGCCGACCTTGGTGCCGGGCGCCGAATAGGTAACGGCGTTGTCCAGCAGGTTCGTCAGCGCCGTCACGAGCGACCGCTCGTCGCCCCACACCTCGAGGTCGCCGGAGTCCGCCGCCGCCACCTCGATGCCGGCCGCGCCGGCGGCAAGGCGGACCCGGTCGACGGCATCGGCAATGACGCGGGCGACCGGAACCGCCCTCGGATCCGGCAGCGGGTCGGCCCCCTGCACCCGGGACAGCTCGAGAAGCTCCTGCACCAGGCGGGCCAGCCGGCCGGCCTCGTGCAGCATCCGGTCGGCGAACCGGCGGGCGGCCACCGGATCGTCCACCCCGTCGCGGAACGCCTCGGCCAGCAGCAGCAGCGCGCCGACGGGCGTCTTGAGCTCGTGCGAGACATCGGCCACGAAGTCACGGCGTACGGCGTCCACCCGCCGGGACTCGGCCAGGTCGTGCAGCAGCAACACCACCTGGTCGCCCGTGGGCACCGGTGCGGCGGTCACCCGGACCGCGCGGGTGGTGGCTCCGTAGGGCAGCTCGACGTCCTCGCTCTGCCGCACGCCCTGGCGGCGTGCCTGGCGGGCGAGGCGGGACAGCGCCGGGGCGGTCAGGCTGGTGCCGCGGACGACCCGCATGCCAAGGGCGGCCTCGTTGGCCAGCACCACCTCGTGGTTGTCGAGAAGGACCGCGCCGGTGTCCAGCGCGGCCGCGACGGTGGCCAGCACGGCAGTTGCCTCGGTCGTCGCCGCACTGGTGTCGGGGCTGGCAGGCGGCGGGCCGCTCCCGCGACGCCGGAACCAGAGCGAGGCCACGTCGTTCATGGTAGGTGGGGGAGGCGGCGGCGGCCGGCCGCGGGCCGCGGCCAGGACGAAGGTCGAGAAGTATTCACCTGCCGGCCTCCTGCCCTTTGCTCTCGGGTCTCGATTCCGAGCGCGGCCGGGTTATCGTCGGGCGCCAGGTCCGGTGAACGGGCATGCGCTACGAGCACGGAGGAGCCAGTGCGCGACGCCTATCACGAAGACCTCGACCAGATCACCAGCCAGCTGGTCGAGATGACCCGGCTGGTCGGGAGCGCGGCCGGGCGGGCGACCACAGCCCTGCTGGACGCCGACCTCGCGATGGCCGAGTCGGTGATAGAGGGCGACCACGTCGTGGACGACCTCTATCACCAGGTGGAGGAGAACGCCTTCGACCTGATGGCCCGACAGCAACCGGTCGCCAGTGACCTGCGTGTCCTGGTGACGAGCCTGCGCATGGTGGCCGACCTCGAGCGCAGCGGCGACCTCGCCCTGCACCTCGCCAAGCTGGCGCGCCGGCGCTACCCGGGCAGCGCCGTCCCGCCCGAGCTGCGATCGACCATTCTCGAGATGGGCCAGGTGGCGGAGCGAATCGTCGCCAAGGCGGGGAGCGTCATATCGGCCCGGGACGTCGCCACCGCGATCGAGCTGGAGAAGGACGACGACGTCATGGACGACCTGCACCGACGACTGTTCACCGTGATGCTCGACGAGAGCTGGCCGCACGGCGTCGACACGGCTATCGACATCGCGTTGGCTGGTCGCTACTACGAGCGGTTCGCCGACCACGCCGTCTCGGTGGCCCGTCGGGTCGTCTACCTCGTCACCGGCGAGCGCGTCTTCGCCCCCAGCTAGTCCGGCCGCGGGCCGTACCCTGATCCCTTGCCCAGGGAGTAACCGTAAGGGGGGCGAGATGGCGCTGGCTCCAGAGCCGGTCGTCCCGTCGACCGACGGGCCGCCCCCCCAGCCGACGCCGGCCAGCTCGTCAGCCGGCCTGCCTGACCATCGCTTCCTCGACCGGGAGGTCAGCTGGCTCGCCTACAACCGGCGGGTGCTGGAGCTGGGGCAGGACCGGTCGGTCCCGCTGCTCGAGCGGGCCAAGTTCCTAGCGATCTTCTCGACCAATCTCGACGAGTTCTTCATGGTCCGGGCCGCCGGCCTGAAGCGGCGCATCGCCACCGGCCTGGCCGTCACCGCGCCCAGTGGCCTGACGGCGCGCGAACAGCTCGACCACATCTCACGGTGCGCGCACGAGTTCGTGGCCGAGCAGGCCCGGTGCTTCATCGGCGACATGCTGCCCGAGCTCGACAAGGAGGGCATCGGCGTCCTGCGTTGGAACGAGCTGGAGGGCTCGGAGCAGGACCGGCTGCACTCGCTCTTCCGCGAGCGGGTCTATCCCGTGCTCACTCCCCTCGCGGTCGACCCCGCGCACCCCTTTCCCTACATCTCCGGCCTGAGTCTCAACCTGGCGGTCGTCGTCCGTAACCCCGAGACCGGCGGCGAGCACTTCGCCCGGGTCAAGGTGCCGCCGCTGCTCCCCCGACTGGTGCTGGCGGCCCCCCAGCGCTTCGTCCCGCTCGAGGACGTCATCGGCGCCCACCTGCCGCAGCTGTTCCCCGGCATGGAGGTGCTGCAATGGCACACGTTCCGGGTCACCCGCAATGCCGACCTGGAGGTTGACGAGGACGAGGTGGAGAACCTGCTCCAGGCGCTGGAGCGGGAGCTGCTCCGGCGCCGCTTCGGGCCGCCGGTCCGGCTCGAGGTCGAGGAGTCGATGGACCCCCACGTCCTCGACCTCCTGGTGCGCGAGCTGGGCGTGGGCGATGCGGAGGTCTACCGCGTGCCCGGCCCGCTGGACCTCTCCGCGCTGTGGGCGGTCGCGGAGCTCGACCGGCCCGACCTGAAGTACCAGTCGTTCGTGCCGGTGACACATCCCCGGCTGCTCGACGCGGAGAAGAGCAGCAGGGACAAGGACGCCTCCGGCGACTTCTTCGCCGCGCTCCGGCAGGGCGACGTCCTCGTGCACCACCCGTACGACTCGTTCGCGACCAGCGTCCAGGCCTTCATCGAGCAGGCGGCGGCCGATCCCCATGTGCTCGCCATCAAGCAGACGCTGTACCGCACGAGCGGCGACTCCCCCATCGTGGACGCGCTCATCGAGGCGGCCGAGATGGGCAAGCAGGTGCTGGTCCTCGTCGAGATCAAGGCACGGTTCGACGAGCAGGCCAACATTCGCTGGGCCAGGGCATTGGAGCGGGCCGGCTGTCACGTGGTGTACGGGCTGGTCGGGCTCAAGACCCATTGCAAGCTGTGCCTCGTCGTGCGGCAGGAGCCAGACGGGCTGCGCCGCTACGCCCACATCGGCACCGGCAACTACAACCCGAAGACGGCCCGGCTCTACGAGGACCTCGGGCTGCTGACGGCCGACTCCGAGGTCGGCGCCGACCTGACGGACTTCTTCAACCACCTCTCCGGCTACTCGCGGCGGACCGGCTACCGCCGGCTGCTCGTTGCACCCAACACCTTGCGCGAAGGACTGGTGGAGCGGATCGACCGCGAGGCCGGCGCCGCGCGGGCCGGCCGGCCGTCAGGCATCCGGATCAAGGTCAACAGCATCGTCGACGAGGTCGTGATCGACGCGCTGTACCGCGCCTCGCAGGCCGGCGTACCGGTCGACCTCGTGGTCCGCGGCATGTCGGCGCTGCGGCCGGGCGTCCCGGGGCTGTCAGAGACGATCCGCGTGCGCAGCATCGTGGGCCGCTTCCTGGAGCACTCGAGGATCTACAGCTTCGTCGCCGGCGGCGAGCAGGAGGTCTACATCGCCAGCGCCGACCTCATGCACCGCAACCTCGACCGACGGGTGGAGGCGGCGGTGCTGGTGACCGACCCCGCTGCCAAGGCCGAGATCTCCGACATGCTGGACCTGGCGATGGCCGACCGGGAGTGGACCTGGTCGCTCGGGCCGGACGGCGAGTGGAGCCGGCCGGCGCACGGGGAGCAGGACCGACCGGAACCGGGATACCAGGCGGAGCTGCTTGCCCGGAAGCGGCAGCGGACGCCCGTCGATGCGTGAGGTCGAGGCGAAGTTCCGAGTCCACGGCCCGTTCACCGTTCCGCCGCTCACCGGAGACGCGACCGGCGTGGCCGAGGTCTCGGCCGGCGAGAAGTCCAGCCTACGCGCGACCTACTACGACACCGAGGACCTGCGGCTCGCCCGCGAGGGCATCACGTTGCGGCAGCGCACCGGCGGGTCAGACGCCGGCTGGCACCTGAAGCTGCCGACCGGCACTGCGCACGCTCGTGACGAGATCCAGCTGCCGACCGGCGGTTCCGGCGTGCCACCCGAGCTTCGGGAGCTGGTCACGGCGTACGCCAGGTCGGCCGTGCTAGCGCCGGTCGCGACGCTGCGGACGGCCCGGCTGACCCGGCTGCTGTACGACGAGAGCGGCGCCCTCCTGGGCGAGCTGGTCGACGACGTCGTGTCGGTGCTGGACGGCCGGCGGGTGGCGGCCCGGTTCCGCGAGATCGAGGTGGAGGCGGCACCGGACAGCACCGACCCGGAAGGCCTGCTCGAGCGGGTGGGCGCAGAGCTGACGGCAGCCGGTGCGGTGGCCGGCGAGTCGCTCCCCAAGGCTGTCCGCGCGCTCGGAGCTCGGGCGAGCGCACCGCCGGATCCGCCGCCGCCGGGCCGGGTCACTCCGGCCGGCTCCGCGCGCGACGCCCTTCTCGCCCACCTGCGTACCAACGTCCGAGCGTTCCTCGCCCAGGACTCCCGGGTGCGCCGGGACGAGCCCGACTCGGTACACCAGATGCGGGTATCGGCCCGGCGCCTGCGCAGCGCCCTGCGCTCCTTCGGGCCCTTGTTCGACAAGGATTGGGCCGACGCGCTGCGCGACGAGTTGGCCTGGGTGGCCGACGTCCTCGGCGGCGCTCGCGACCGGGAGGTGCTCCTCGCCCGGCTCGAGCGCGACCTGGCGACGCTGCCAGGCGAGGTCGTGCTCGGTCCCGTCGCAGACCGGCTGGAGTCGCGCCTCGCCGGCGGCCTGGCACAGGCACGGGAGCAGGCTCTCGAGGCGCTGCGCGGCGAACGCTACCTCGCGCTGCTGGAGCAGCTGGTCGGCGCGGCGAACGATCCGCCGACCACCGGGGCGGCGGCCGCGCCAGCGGGCGAGGTGCTACCAGGGCTGGTCGCCCGGGCCTTCGACGAGCTGGCTGGTCGCGCCCGCAAGCTGGACCGGCCGGGCACCTCCGACGAGGCGTTCCACCGGACCCGGATCACCGCCAAGAGGGCCCGGTACGCCGCCGAGGCGTGCGTAGCGGTCTTCGGGCGCGACGCCAAGGCGCTGGCCACCGAGGTGGCTCGGGTCCAGGAAGCACTGGGCGAGCACCAGGACGCGGTGGTCGCGGCCGACTTCCTCCGCGACCTGGCCGCGGCGGCCCGGCGCGGCGAACGATCCGGCTTCACCCTGGGCGTCCTGTACGCGCACCAACGCGACGCGGCTCGCGCCGCTCGGTCGGCCTTTACCGACATCTGGCGGGACGTACGCCGCCCGCGCCACCGCCGCTGGCTCGCCGGCTGATGCAGCACTGATGGTCGACGGGGAGATCGCCGCAGGTGGCGGCGTGCTCTGGCGGACCGATGCTGACAACGTGGGCATCGAGGTGGCACTGGTCCACCGCCCCCGCTATGACGACTGGTCGCTGCCCAAGGGGAAGCTCGAGCTTGATGAGCACGTGCTCCTCGGTGCCGTCCGCGAGGTCGTGGAGGAGACCGGACATCGCAGCCTGGTCGGCCGCCCGCTCGGCATGCAGCGCTACGTCCGCAACCTCGAGTCCGGCCCCGTCCCCAAGACCGTGCGGTTCTGGGCAATGCGGGCCGACTCGGGGCAGTTCCAGGCCGGTGCGGAGGTCGATGAGCTGGCCTGGCTGACCCCGGAAGCCGCCGGGACGACGGTCACGATGGACCGGGACCGCGAGACGTTGGCCGAGTTCGTCGCAGCGCCCGTGGACACGGTGGCCTTCGGGCTCGTCCGCCACGCCAGCGCGGGCAGCCGGAGCAGATGGACGGGAGACGACGCCCGGCGGCCGCTGGATGCGACCGGTCGGGCGCAGGCGGCCGCGCTGCGCCCGCTCCTGGACTGCTACGGCTTCTCCCGGGTGCTCTCCGCCGACGTGCTGCGGTGCCTGGAGACGGTCGAGCCGTACGCCGTCGCACACCGGGTCCCGGTCGAGACCGAGCCGCTGCTCTCCGAGGTCGGCTACCCGGCCAACCCGGACGCCGCCCTCGCCCGCTGCCTGGAGATCCTCAAGTCGCCGGACCCACTGGTCATGTGCAGCCAGGGACGCGTGCTGCCCGACCTGCTCTGGGGGATCTGCCGGCACTTCGGCCACCCGCGTCCGGTCGATGCCGCCGTACCGAAGGGCTCCTTTTGGGTGCTGCACCTTGCCGGTGACCGGCTGGTGGCCCTGGAGCGGCACATCCCGACAGCCTGAGTGCCTCTCGCCCCAGAGCTGCCATCCGCTGGTCGGGCGCCTGTTCACCTCCCGGCCATGGAGGGGACGGGCAGCCGACGCCGCCGGCCTGCCGACAGTTCACCGCGCGTTCACCGGCGGCGTCCCGTGCGGTCACCTCCGCTACCTAACGTCCCCATTGAACGGACAAGAACGACTTCCGCCGCCGACCCGGCGGCCCCCCAGAGAGAGGGACCACTACGTGAAGGTTCAGCGGACCGGCCGCTCCATCTCGAAGGTCGCCACGCTGGCGCTCACCAGTGCGCTTGCGCTCACCGCCTGCGGCACCGACAACAACAGTGAAAAGTCTGGCGCGAGTGGCGACTCCCCGTCGAACGCCGCGGGGGGCGGCGCAAAGATCGGCGGCGCCGAGTGTGCCACCGGCAGCATCACGGCCTCGGGCTCGAGCGCCCAGGAGAACGCCATGCAGAAGTGGGTCAAGGACTACCAGGCCGCCTGCTCGGGCGCGACGATCAACTACCAGCCCGTCGGCTCGGGCGCGGGGATCGAGCAGTTCAACCAGGGCTCGACCGCATTCGCCGGCTCCGACTCCGCGCTGAAGGACGAGGAGCAGATCGCCGCCGACAAGCGGTGCGCCTCCGGCAAGGCCGTCAACATCCCCATGGTGACGGGCCCCATCGCGGTGGCCTACAACCTCCAGGGCGTCGACTCGCTCGTCCTCGACGCACCCACGCTGGCGAAGATGTTCGCCGGTAAGATCAAGTCCTGGAACGACGCCGCGATCAAGCAGCTCAACGGCGACGCCAAGCTGCCGTCCACACCCATTCAGGCCATCCACCGCTCGGACTCCTCCGGTACGACGGACAACTTCACCAAGTACCTCGCAGCCGCGGCGGCGTCGGACTGGACCTTCGGCAACGCGAAGGAGTGGAAGGCACCGGGCGGGCAGGGCGCTGCCAAGTCCGCCGGCGTGACGCAGTCCACAAAGGGCGCGCAAGGCGCCATCACCTACGTCGAGTGGTCGTTCGCCAAGAACGCCGGACTGGGTGTCGCCAAGATCTCCACCGGTGGTGGCGACCCCGTCGAGCTGACCGGTGAGACCGCCGGCAAGGCGGTTGCCGCCGCGACGGTCGCCGGCACGGCACCCGACCTGAAGCTGAAGCTGGACTACGCCACCAAGGCGGCCGGGGCGTACCCGATCATCCTGGTGACCTACGAGATCACCTGCGCGAAGGGCCTCGACGCCGACCAGTCCAAGCTCGTCAAGTCCTTCCTGACCTACACGGCGAGTGACGAGGGACAGCAGGTACTCGAGGAGCTGGCCTACGCTCCGCTGCCCGCAGAGATCGCGCCCAAGGTGCGGGAAGCGGTCACGACCATCGCCTGACGCCGGCACCTGCCGCCCCTGCCCCGGGCGGCACGGCAGTAGGGACAGAATGCCCTGCGGTACGCCTCGCCAACCAACAACCGGCAGGGAGTACCGCACCCGCGACCAACGCGACGTAAGGAACGCCGATGAGTACGCCAGCCGACCGGCGCGGGGTGTCCGAAACCGAA
>JBPCOX010000015.1:0-3434 GCA_050999825.1 Mycobacteriales bacterium | reverse complement strand
TACGTGGAGGAGTACGTCGCCGTGCGCCGGGAGCTCGCCGCCGTTGTCGCCCGCCGGCCCAGCGGCGAGGTGGCGGCCTGGCCGGTGGTGGAGACGGTCCAGCGCAACGGCATCTGCGTCGAGGTCCTCGCCCCGGCACCGGGACTGACCGCCGGCGGCGCCGAGGAGGCGCGCCTGCTGGCGGTGACCATCGCGGCGGCGCTGGACGTGGTCGGCGTACTGGCGGTCGAGCTGTTCGAGACCGAAGCCGGGCTGCTGGTCAACGAGCTGGCGATGCGGCCGCACAACTGCGCCCACTGGACCATCGAGGGCGCCCGTACCTCGCAGTTCGAGCAGCACCTTCGGGCGGTCCTGGACTGGCCGCTGGGGGAGACCGCGAGCACCGCACCCGCGGTCGCCATGGCGAACGTCCTGGGCGGCGCCGACCCGGACATCTGCAACCGGCTCCCCTGGGTGCTGGCCGCCGACCCCGGCGTGCGGGTGCACCTGTATGGCAAGGACGTCCGGCCGGGCCGCAAGGTCGGCCACGTGACGGTTCTAGCGGACGACCCGGCCGAGGCGCGCGGCCGGGCCGGGCGGGCCGCCGCTGCGCTGCGGGGCCCGGCGTGAGCGGGTCGCCGGTGGTCGGTGTCGTGATGGGCAGCGACTCGGACTGGACGTCGATGGCGCCGGCCGCCGAGGCGCTGGCCGAGTTCGGCGTGGCGCACGAGGTCCGGGTCGTCTCGGCCCACCGGACGCCGCGGGACATGCTCGACTACGGCGAGTCGGCGGCGGCCCGAGGCCTGCGGGTCCTGATCGCCGGCGCCGGGGGGGCGGCCCATCTTCCGGGCATGCTGGCCGCCTCGACTCCGTTGCCGGTCATCGGTGTCCCGGTGCCGCTGGCCCACCTCGACGGCCTCGACTCACTGCTTTCCATCGTGCAGATGCCGGCTGGCGTCCCGGTGGCCACGGTGTCGGTGGCCGGCGGTCGCAACGCCGGCCTGCTGGCGGTCCGGATCCTCTCGGCGTACGACGAGCCGTTGCGGGAAGCGATGTCCCGCTTCCAGGTCGCGCTCGGCGAGAGCGCGCGGGCCAAGGACGCGGCCCTGCGGGACCGGCTGGACGCACCGCCCGGCTAGGAGCCGCCCGGCGCCGGAGGTGCGGCGCAGAAGGCGCGGATGCGCTCGAGGTCGGCCGGCGTGAGACCGACCACCGGCTCGGGCGCGATGGCGAGGATCCCGAGCTCGGTCGCCCAGCGAGATGCCGCGGCGGAGTAGCCGAGGTCGTCGTCGGTCCAGATCATCGGGCGACGCTCCGCCGCGGTCCGGACGGCACACGGCAGCTTCCACCACGCGGACGCCTGCTCGGGCTCTCCGGCCACCGGGAAGGCCGGCAGCCCGAGCAGCTTGCGGAGGCCTCCGTTCGCGTCCCGGCCCCAGGTGGTAAGCCAGCGCACCTCGACAACGGCGGAGTCGTGCAGGTTGCGGATGCCGGCCATGAGCTCGGGCGCGAACGTGATGACGAAGCGCTCACCCCCGGCGCAGGCGGTGCCCGTGGACCAGTGCCGCCACGTCCTCGGCGGTCGGCGCGGATGGCAGACCGCGTTGAGCACGCCGTCCACGTCGAGCAGCCAGATCGGTACGCCGGTCGGCAGGGGGTCGCGCCGGTCCCCGGGCGTCAACGGGTCGGTCGGGCGACCACGACGAAGGTGTAGGCGAACAGGGAGGGGCGCAGGTTGCCGACCCGATGGGCGAGCCGGCACAGCGGCCGCCAGGTCACGAACGGCACCGGGACGGCCGCGACCAGCTCGTCGATTCGGAAGCCGGCGTCACCGAACATCTCCGTGAGCGTGCGGCGGGTGTAGAACCGCAGGTGGGTGCGGTCGAGGATGCCGCGCTCGGTGTAGCGGAAGCGGCCGAAGAGCAGGCCCAGCCGGATCGCCCAGTTGGCGATGTTGGGGATGGAGATGACCACCACCCCGTCGTCGCGGAGCAGCGGCCGCAGCCGGCGCAGCACCGCCGGCGGGTCGGGCAGGTGCTCCAGCGTGTCGCCGAAGACGAGCGCGTCGTACGGCGGACGCAGCTTCCCCACCTCCATCGTGGACAGGTCGCCGACGACGACGACGTCGCACACCCGCTCCGCCTCGCGAGCCGCGTCCGCGTCGAGGTCGGCGCCGTCGACGGTGAGGCCCGCGTCCACCAGCAACCGCGCGAAGTAACCGCTGGACACCCCGCCCTCGAAGACCCGCCCGCCCGCCGGCACGTTGCCGATCACGGCCGAGGCCAGCAGGTCGTGACCCCGGTAGGGCGTCTGCTGGAGCGCCACATAGCCGGTGCCGGCCTGCCCCGACGAGCCGGTCACGCTGCGGTCGAGGTCGGGCCTGCTGGTCACCGCACCGATGCTAGTGCCGTTGCCCGAATGAGGGCCGAACTGGCTATGGCGGGCGAGCCGGGTGGGGCGGAGACTGGGCCGGACACCGGCGGCCCAACCATCGGCGGTCGCCGCCCTACCGAGGGACGTTTCCATGCGCGTGCTCCGAACCGCTCTGGTGATGACCGCGGCGCTGGCCCTGCTGGCGCCGCTGGCCGATGGCGCCGCTGCGGCCTACCCGGCCAACCGCGCCTGCAGCGACGGACCGTACAGCGGTCCGACCGGCTCCGGCACGATTCCGGGCTGCACCACCCGGGTGAGCATGGGCTACAACAACGTCCAGCCCAACGGGACCAGCCAGCGGCCCAGGATCAGCGAGGACGGCAACTACGTCGTCTTCCAGAGCGGTGCCGACCGCCTGGTGCCGGACTACACGCCCGGGCACGGCACGGACGACTACTGGGTAAACAAGAACGACCCCGCGGGGACGATCGAGATGATCGACCGGGCCGCCGACGGCGGCATGCCGAACGGCGCCGCGACCTTCGTCGACGTCACCGGCGACGGGCGCTATGCCGTCTTCTACTCCACCGCCACGAACCTGGTGGCCGGCCGGACGACCCGTACCGGCAGCATCTTCCTGCGCGACATGGCGCTCAACCGAACCCTCGAGGTGGCCCGCTCATCGTCGGGCGGCAGCGTCGACGGCTACAGCAACCGGCCGACCGTCAGCGGGTACGCCGAGCCGGGCACCGGTTACTTCTACGTCACCTACAACAGCAAGGGCACCAACCTCGTACCGGGCAACTCCCACCCCAACGACATCTACGTCACCCGGTTCGACCCCAGGACCTTCACCGCGGGCCTGCCCGCGCTCGTCAGCAGAACCGCGAGCCGGGCCGCCTCCAACGGCGGGAACGAGCACGCCGAGATCAGCTCCGACGGCAGGTTCATCGCCTGGCAGAGCGACGCCTCCAACCTGGACAGCCGGGCGAACGGCAAGACCCAGATCTATGAGTCGGCGAACCCGTTGATCGACTCCACGGCGTACGCGGTGCTGGTGAGCGTGAGCTCGGGCGGAGCCG
>JBPCOX010000290.1:0-3504 GCA_050999825.1 Mycobacteriales bacterium | reverse complement strand
AGGTGGACGCCGTCGCCGTCGCTGGCCACGACCAACGGCTCCGCGCCGTACCGGCCGTGCTCCTTCCACAGGTAGTGGCTGCCGGGCCACTCGAGGTCGGAGTAGACGACCCGGTTGCGCCGGCCGGCGAAGTCGATGCAGCTGCCGACGGCCGCCATCAGGTCGGCCACGTTCTGCCGCAGCACCGTCGTCCCGGGCGGCGCGCCGAGGATCGCGCCGACCAGGTCGGCGACGCGCACCATCTCCGGCTGCCAGGTCGCCCAGGCGACGACGCCCTCGGTCGCCCATAGGTCGGCGTAGTCGTTCAACCGGGTCCGCGCGTCCCGGTGCATGGCGCCCAGCGAGTTGTTGATCAGATAGGTCTTGCGCCCGAGGATCGGGTAGTCCTCACGGCGGGCCAGCAGGGTCTCGTGCACGCGTTCTCCTCAGCCGGGCGGAGTCGAGTCGTCACTTCGGAAGTACTTGCTCAGCGTGGACTCCTGGCCCTGGTAGTGCGACCGGTGATCGCCGTAGAGGTGGCTCGAGATCTCGGCCATCCGTTCGAAGCTGAGCTTGCAGACGCTCTGACCGTTCTCGACCATGAACGGTACGTCGTGTGCTCGCACCTCCAACGCCGCCCGGCTGCCGCGCGGAGCCGTCGGGCTGGCGCCGAACCCCGGGTCGAAGAAGCCGGCATAGTGGGTTCGGAGCTCACCGCTGGTCGGGTCGTAGGCGACCATCTCGGACGCGAGGTGCGGCGGAATGCTGACCCGTTCCTTGGACAGCAACAGGTAGAAGGTCTCCGGCTCGAGCAGGATCCGGCCGCCGGGCTCGCTGCGGACCGGCTCCCAGAAGTCGAGCGGGTCGATCGGCACGTCGCTGGTGAGGTCGAGCAGCCGGGTGTGGGACCTGGCCCGATAGCCCGCGATGCCCTCGCCGTCGCCGCTCAGGTCGACGCTCAGGAAGAGCCCGTTGCCCACCTCCGGCCGGAGCGATGCGGCATCGGTGTCGGCGTCGTAGAGAAGGGGGGTCGTCGCGTGCACCTCGACGATCTCGGCGTCGGAGAGCCGGTCGCTGCTGCCGGCGATGAGGCGCAGCTGGCTGAGCGAGATCCCGGCCCGCACTTTGATCGGAAAGGAGAGCGGAACGACCTCGAGATAGAGGCCACCGCTATATCCGGGGCGAACCTCGTCGAACTGGTGGTTGTGATCGGTGATGACGCGCGTGAAGACATCGATCCGCCCGGTCGAGCTCTTCGGGTTGGCCTTCGCCCGCAACCACGGCGGCAGGCTCAGCTCCTCCCGCAGCGGGATCAGATAGGGCACCTTGACCTCGAGGAACCCCCCGCCGTAGAGGTTGACGACTCCCTGGCTCAGCGCCTCGAGCTTCGTCTCGACGGTGTCCTTGTCGGGCAGGAAGCTCGATCGCAGGCGGTGCGCCGTGTCACCCAGTGTCAGGTCGATGCTGGCCGGCTGCACCCGGTGCGGCTGGATCAGGAACTCGCCGGCGCCGACGTAGCCGGCTGCGATGGCTTCCTGCAGCAGCCGGTCGGGCAGTACGCCGGACAGCTCCGGCCCGAGGCCGACACTGCCCGACCGGGTGGCCGACCGTGCGTCCACCGGGGGAGCTATGGCTCGAGCGCTACAGACCCAGGGGTCCCTGGCTCCTGACGTTACCGCGCTCGCTGCCGCCGAGATCCCGCACCTGCCGTCGCCGGGCCAGAGCTGCATCGTCCCTAGCGGTACGGCGAAGAAGCGCAAACATCCTGCGGAGCACAGCCATGAGCGCAGTCTGGTCGCGCGTGGGAGCGCCGTCAACCTCCCGCACCTGCCGTCGCTACCCAGGCATTGGTGGTGCACCTGCGGCCAGCTTAGGCGTTAGGCTGGCGCACGTGCCGACGTACAGGATGAGCCAGGCGGCCGCGCTGCTAGGGGTCAGCGTCGACACGCTGCGGCGCTGGGCGGATGCGGGCCGGCTGGCGACCAGCAAGGACCCCGGCGGCCAGCGGCAGGTCGACGGCCGAGACCTCGCCGCCTTCGCGATCGAGCTGGCCGCGAGCACGCCCGCGCCGCCGGCGATCGGCGCCCAGTCGGCGCGCAACCGCTTCCCCGGCATCGTCACCCGGGTGCTGCGCAACGAGGTGGTGGCCCAGGTCGAGATCCAGGCCGGTCCACACCGCCTGGTGTCCCTCCTCACCGCGGAGGCCGTCGACGAGCTGGGCCTGGCGCCAGGCATGCTGGCGGTGGCCGTGGTCAAGGCCACGAACGTGGTGGTCGAGCTTCCGGCGCGATCGTGAGCCGGCCGTCGCGACGGCTGGCGCTGTCGCTGCTGCTACTCCTCGGGACAGCCTGCTCGTCAAGCACGGCTGGCGCGGGGTCCGGCGGTGCGCGAGTCCTGGCCGCCTCGTCGCTGGCCGCCGCGTTTCGCGATATCGCGCACTCGTCCGGAGCGACGGTGCAGCTCTCCTTCGCCGGCTCGCAGGCCCTGGTTGCCCAGGTCGGGCAGGGAGCGCCGGCCGATGTCATCGCTACCGCCGACACGGTGACGATGGACCGGCTGGCCCGCGCCGGTCGGCTCGCGACGGCCCCGCAGATCTTCGCCGACAACCGGCTGGCGATCGTCACCGCCGCCGGCAACCCGCGGCACATCGGTCGGCTGGCAGACCTGTCCCGCCCGGGGCTGGTCGTCGTACTCGCCGCTCCGGCCGTGCCGGCTGGCCGGTACGCCGGCCAGCTGCTGGCCCGGGCCGGCGTACACCTGCGCCCGGCCTCGCTGGAGGAGAACGTCGGGGCCGTGGTCACCAAGGTCGCGCTGGGCGAGGCAGACGCGGGAATCGTCTACGTCACCGACGTGGTGGGCCGTGCCGACGTGACCAGGATCGACATCCCGGCCGACCAGAACGTTCTCGCGCACTACCCGGTTGCCCTGCTCCGGGACGCGGCCCATCCGGACGCCGGCCGGCGCTTCATCGAGCTCCTGCTCTCCGCGGCCGGCCAGCGGATCCTGCGCGACCGCGGCTTCCTGCCGCCGAGCTGAACGTGGCGCCCGTACGCCGACAGACCCCCGGCCTGCCGCTGCCGCTGCCGCTGCCCCTGCCCCTGACCCTGCCGGCCGGGCTGGCAGTGGCGTTCCTGGCGTTGCCGCTGCTCGGGCTGCTGAGCCGGGCGCCATGGTCGTCGCTCGGCGGCCGGCTGACCGCCGGCCCGGCCCGCACCGCGCTGCTGCTGTCCCTCGAGTGCTCACTCGGCGCGCTCGGGCTGAGCCTGGCGCTCGGCGTACCGCTGGCGTGGCTGCTCGCGCGGGCGCGGTTCCGCGGCTCGGCGCTGGTGCGGGCGCTCGTCACCCTGCCGCTGGTGCTGCCGCCGGTGGTGGGCGGGGTGGCGCTGCTGAGCGCCTTTGGCCGCCGGGGGGTCCTCGGCCCACCGCTGGCTGCGATCGGAGTGACGTTGCCGTTCTCCACGGCCGGTGCCGTGCTCGCGGAGACCTTCGTCGCCCTGCCGTTCCTGGTCCTGACGCTCGAGGGCG
>JBPCOX010000239.1:0-3619 GCA_050999825.1 Mycobacteriales bacterium | reverse complement strand
ACGTCCTGGGTGCGGAGATCCACCAGAACACCGAGGTCGTCGGCATCGACGTCGAGGGCGACCGGGTCACCGGCGTGACGACGAACCGGGGGCACGTGTCAACGCCGGTCGTCGTCAACTGCACGGCGGGGTGGGCCTCCCTGGTCAGCGCCATGGCGGGGGTGCCGCTGCCGATCACGACGTTTCCGCTGCAGGCCGCCGTCACCGAGCCGGTCAAGACCTTCCTCCGCCCGGTGGTGGTGTCGGGCACGTTGCACGTCTACGTCAGCCAGACCGACCGCGGGGAGCTCGTCTTCGGGGCGAGCGTGGACCCGTACCCGTCGTACTCGATGCGCGGTTCCCTGGAGTTCACCGAGGAGCTGGCCGGGCACGTGCTCGAGCTCATGCCCGGCATCGCGTCGCTGCGGGTGCTCCGGCAGTGGGCCGGGCTCTGCGACATGACGCCGGACTACTCCCCGATCCTGGGTCTCACCCCGGTCGAGGGCTTCCTGGTCGACGTCGGCTGGGGGACCTACGGCTTCAAGGCCGGCCCGGTGGCCGGAGAAGCCATGGCGGAGCTGGTCGCCACCGGCAAGACGCCCGAGATCATCGAGGTCTTCGACCTCGCCCGCTTCGCCGACGGACGACTCGTCGGGGAGAAGGGCGCCGCCGCGGTGGGCCACTAGCCGTGCTCCCCGTCAGTACGCCGGAGTCGCCATGCTGCTGATCCCGTGCCCGCACTGCGGGCCGCGCAACTCCAGCGAGTTCCGCTACGCCGGCGAGGGCCGAGGCCGCCCCGACGTGACGACCACCACGCGGGCGCAGTGGCGGAGCTACCTGTACGAGCGTCGCAACGTGGCCGGTGAGGTCCGCGAGAGCTGGTACCACACCTTCGGCTGCCGGCGCTTCTTCACCGTCGATCGCGACACCGTGAGCAACGCCATCCGGCCCGTCGCGGCGGTCGAGGGCGGGCCGCGGGGTGCCGAGAACGAGGTCGTCGCGGACTCGGTCCAGGGCAGCCCCGCATGACGGCGCCGTACCGCCTGGACGTCCAGCCGGGCGAGGTGATCGACCGCGCCGCACCGGTCCACTTCCGCTGGGACGGCCGGGACTACGAGGGATACGCCGGCGACACGATCGTCTCCGCGCTCCTCGCCGCAGGGGTGCGCTACTTCTCGCGCAGCTTCAAGTACTCACGCCCGCGCGGTGTCCTCACCGCCAGCTTCGTCGACCCGGGCTGCACGGTGCAGGTCGGCGACGAGCCCAACGTCCGGGCGGGCCACCGTCGGGTGACCACCGGCATGGACGTCCGGCCGCAGAACGCCTGGCCGTCGCTGCGCTACGACGCCCGGGTGGTCAACTCGGGGCTCGCCCGGTTTCTCACCGCCGGCTTCTACTACAAGACCTTCATGGCGCCCCAGCGGCTCTGGCCGGTCTACGCGTCGGTGCTCTCGCGCTTCGCCTCGGGCGGCCGGACGCGGCCGGATGCCGCCCGCCCGGACTACGACAAGCGCTACGCCCACGCGGAAGTGGTCGTCGCCGGCGGCGGTCCCGCAGGCATGGCCGCCGCACTGGCTGCCGCCAGGACGGGGGTGCGGGTGATGCTCGTCGAGGAGGAGTACGACCTCGGTGGCCACCTGCGCTGGGGAGGTCCCGACGACCTCCGCCGGCTCGCCGACCTGCGGACCGCGGTGGCGGCCGAGCCGGGCATCGAGGTGCTCACCGACTCGGTGGTCACCGGGCGCTACGACGACAACTGGCTCGCGATCCTCCAGCGGAGCCGGTCCCATGGCGGTGAGCGGCTGGTGAAGACCCGCGCCGCCGCTCTCGTCGTCGCAGCGGGCCTGGTCGAACGGCCCTACGTCTTCTCGGGCAACGACCTTCCCGGTGTCCTGCTGGGGACCGCCGTACGCCGGCTGGTCAACCTCCACGCCGTACGGCCGGGCTCGCGCGCCGTCGTCTTCGCCGCCAACGACGAAGGGCACGTGGCAGCGGCGGACCTGCGCCGGGTGGGCGTCGAGGTCGTGCGGGTCGTCGACGCGCGCCGCGGCGAAGGGATCGCGCGCGCGCTCGGGCGGGGCAGGGTGCAGGGGGTCGAGCTCACCGACGGCTGGCGGCATCCGGCGGACCTGCTCGTGACCTCCACCGGCTGGACCGCGCCGACGTCGCTGCTCAACATGGCGGGCAACCGCCCCGTCTGGGACGCCACGGCGGCCCGCTTCCGGCCGGGGCCGGAGCTGCCGGAGGCCGTGTTGGCCACCGGCGGCATCCTCGGCGACGGGACGACCGAGGAGCTCCTTGCCCATGGTTCCGCGGTGGGTGCGGAGGCGGCGGCAAGGGCCCGCGGCGGGCGACCCCGGCCGGTCCCCTCGCTTGGCGTGCGCCCGCACCCCGCGCTGTTCCGCGGACCGACGCACGGTTTCGTGGACTTCTCCGAGGACGTGTCCTCTAAGGACGTCCTCGCGGCCGCCGCCGAGGGCTACGACTCCAGCGAGCTGGTCAAGCGCTTCACGACCGCGACGATGGGTCCCTCACAAGGCAAGCTCGAAGTCGTCAACACAGTGGCCGTCCTCGGCGAGGCGGTGGGCCGCGACATCGCCGAGCTGGGCACGACGGTGTGGCGAGCGCCGTACGCCCCGATCAGCCTTGGCGCGCTGGCCGGAAAGAGCTTCGAGCCGATCCGTCGGTCGCCGATGCAGGGCTGGCACGAGGCCCACGGCGCCGTCCCGCTGGTCGCCGGGCAGTGGATCCGGCCCGACTCCTACGGCGATGCCCCCGCCGAGGCGAGCGCCGTACGCCGTGGCGTCGGCATCATCGACGTGACGCCGCTGGGCAAGCTCGACCTGCGCGGCCCCGACGTGCCTGCGCTGCTGAACCTCGTCTACGTCAACAAGTGGTCCAAGCTCGACGTCGGCTCGGTGCGCTACGGCGTCATGTGTGCCGAGGACGGAGTGGTCTTCGACGACGGCGTGACCGGCCGACTCGGTGCGGACCACTACCTCATGTCGACGACGTCCTCGGGCGCAGCGGCGGTGTGGGAGTGGCTGGAGAACTGGCTGCAGACCGAGCATCCCGAGTGGCAGGTGCACGTCACGCCGCTCACCACGGCGTACGCGAGCATCAACGTGGCCGGTCCGCACAGTCGGTTGCTGCTCTCGCGGCTCGTCGAGGGCATCGACCTCTCGCCCGAGGCCTTTCCCTACATGCGGGTGCGCACCGGCCGCATCGCCGGGGTCGACGACTGTCTGGCGTGGCGCATCGGGTTCACCGGCGAGCTCTCCTACGAGCTCCACGTGCCGGCGTCGTACGGCCTGCACGTGTGGGAGTCGCTGCTCGCCGCCGGCGAGGACCTGGGCGTCGGCGCGTTCGGCGTCGAGGCGCAGCGGATCCTGCGGCTGGAGAAGGGACATCTGATCGTCGGCCAGGACACCGATGGCCTGACCAAGGCCTCCGCCGCCGGACTGGACGGGATGGTCAAGCTCGACAAGGACGACTTCGCCGGCAAGCCCGAGCTGCTCTGGGAGAGCGAACGGCCGACGGACACGACGCGCCTCGTCGCCCTGCAGCCGGTGGACCCCCGGCTGGTCCCCGCCGAGGGCAGCCAGATCGTGCGGGACCACCATCGGATCGCCGGGCGGGT
>JBPCOX010000265.1:0-3462 GCA_050999825.1 Mycobacteriales bacterium | reverse complement strand
CCACTTCGGGGTCGAAGTTCAGGTCGAGAAAGACCTCGGTCACCCCGGAGTCCGCCAGCGCGGCGAGGTCGCCGCGGATCTGCGCGAGGCTGCCGGTCGAGGGCCGGCGACGCCCCTCGGCACCCCGGCACTCACTGCCGAGCCGTACGACGCCGCGGACGACGAAGCGGAGGCGGTCAGGACGGCGACCAGCCTCGAGCGCCGCCCGCCGGATGCCGTCGATGTCGGCGCCGATCCGGGACAGGTCGTGAGCGCTGCCGCTGATCCACCCGTCTGCCAGCCGGCCGACCCGCCGCAGCGCCGTCTCGGCCGAGCCATCTAGCAGGAGCGGCGGATGCGGACGCTGGAGCGGTCGGGGTTCCACCCGGGCCGGCCCGATCTCGTAGAACTCGCCCCGGAAGTGCACGACGTCATCCGCCCAGATGGCGCGCAGGCAGGCGAGGAACTCCTCCGCCCAGGCGCCGCGCCGCTCGTAGGGCACCCCGACCGCGGCGAACTCCTCCCGCGACCAGCCGAGCCCGAGCCCGACGTCCAGCCGGCCGGCGGCGACACGGTCCAGCGTCGTGAGCGCCTTGGCCAGCAGGGACCGGGGAGTAGAAGGGCATGTTGACGACCGCGAGCCCGAGCCGCACCCGCTCGGTGGCCGCGGCGACGTACGCGAGGGTGACGATCGGGTCCGCCACGGAGTGGTACGCCGGCGCCCAGTCGCCGGTCGCCGGATGCAGCAGCCGCTGGAAGGTCCACAGCGAGGCGTAGCCGAGGTCCTCGGCACCGCGGGCGATGCGCGCCTGGTTGGGACCGGTTGCCCAGCTGCCGGAGACCGGCAACCCGAAGCCGAGCTTCATGCGGCCAACCGGCCGGGTCGGGTGCCTCTAGACCCCATCAGCCGGCCGCGCCGAAGTCCGGCTCCCGGTCTCGACTGCGCTTGAGCTCGAAGAAGCCGTCCGTCCCCAGGACCAGCAGCACGCCGTCCCACAGCCGGCCGGCGGCCTCCCCGGTGGGGGCCGGGGTCACCACCGGCCCGAAGATCGATGCGCCCGCGACCGAGAGGATCGGCGTCCCGACGTCGGTC
The DNA here is from genome assembly GCA_050999825.1 of Mycobacteriales bacterium. Taxonomy (GTDB): domain Bacteria; phylum Actinomycetota; class Actinomycetes; order JALYNC01; family JALYNC01; genus JBPCOB01. The sequence goes on along the minus strand of JBPCOX010000265.1, from coordinate 2,390 downwards.
CCGACCCGCGAGATCCCGTCCTCGTGCGACGCGCGGAGCAGGTCGTCGTACGAGGCGTCTGATGCGGCGTCGGCGAGTTCGGCCGGCAGCCCGGCGGCGACGAGCGACTCCTCGAGGGTCGCCCGGTCGTTGGGTCGCTCCTCGTTGTGGAAACGCCGCCCGAGCTCGGTGTAGAGGGGTCCCAGTACGCCGGCACCGTGCCGTTGCTCGGCGGCGACGCAGACCCGCACCGGCCCCCACGCCTCGTCCATCGCCTGTCGGTAGTCCGGCGGGAGGTCACGCCCGTCGTTCAGGAGGGCAAGGCTCATGACGTGCCAGCGCGGACGGATCGCCCGCACCTTCACCACCTCGAGCAGCCACCGGCTGGTCAGCCAGGCCCAGGGGCAGCGGGGATCGAACCAGAAGTCCACCACGGGAACCGCCGGGGCCGCCCCATCGGCAGCATCCGCGGTCACTGGCGGGGCGGGTACGCCGTCGGACATCGGATCTCCAGAGGCAGGCAGCGGAAGGGAGGTGGCCGGCCACGACTCCAACACCGCCGGCTCCGGACTTCCTTCCCGTCAGGTGCCTGCGGTGTGGAGCAGGCGGACCGTGTCCACGGTGTCGGCGAAGTCGGGGAGCTTGTCCGAGCGGTACCTCAACACCCGGGCGAACCGCAGCGCCATGCCGCCTGGATACCGCGTGCTGGTCTGGATGCCGTCGAAGGCGATCTCGACGACCAGCTCGGGACGCAGCCACACCGTTTCGCGGTCCCGCGAGGTCTCCAGCTCGAGGAAGCGGGCGGTCTGCCACTCGAGCATGGCGTCGGTGAGCCCCTTGAACGTCTTCCCGAGCATGACGAAGTCGCCCGTCTGCGGATCCCGGGCCCCCAGGTGCAGGTTGGAGAGCCACCCCTGGCGGCGGCCGTGGCCCCATTCCGCGGCGAGCACCACCAGGTCGAGCGTGTGCCGCGGCTTGACCTTCAGCCAACCGGCACCGCGCCGGCCGGCTTCGTACGGCGAGTCGAGCGTCTTGACCACGACCCCCTCGTGCCCCCGGGCCAGGGTCTCCGCGAAGAACGCCGTCGCCTCCGCCGGGTCCCCGGTTCGCCGTCGCGGCACCCACAGGTCGGCGGGGACGATCGACTCGATCGCGGCGTACCGCTCGGCCCCGGGACGGTCCAGCAGGTCCGCGCCGTCGAGGTGGAGTACGTCGAAGAAGAACGGCGTGAGTGGTAGGTCGCGCCGCAACCGGTCCACGTCCGCCCGGCCGGCCACGCGGCTCGCCGTCTCCTGGAACGGCCGCGGCCGCCCGTCGGCGCGCAGCGCGATCGCCTCGCCGTCGAGAACCACCGTGCGCACCGGTAGGGCGAGCACCGCCTCGACGACCTCGGGCACCCGCTCGGTGATCGGGTCGAGGGTCCGGGTGAAGACGGCGACCTCGTCGCCGTCCCGGTGGACCTGGATGCGTACACCGTCGAGCTTCCACTCGACCGCCACCGGGCCCCCCCGCCCCAGCGCGACCTCGACCGACGGGGCCGTCTGGGCCAGCATCGGCGAGACCGGCCGGCCGACCCGCAGCCCGACACGGTCCAGGCCCGTCGTACCTTCGGCCAGCGCCACCTCGGCCACCGCTGCCAGATCGCCGGCGAGCATGGCGGCCCGGCGGACCGCCCCCGGATCGACCCCGGCCGCGCGCGCCACCGCGTCGAGCATCAGGCCGGCGAGCGCACCCTGCCTCAGCTCCCCGCCCACCAGCCGGACCAGGAACTGCTGCTCTGAGGCCGTTGCGCGGCCGAGCAGCCCGGCGAGCCCGGCCCGGCGTACGGCGACCGAGCCCTTGCCGCCGGCGGCTTCGACGCCGGCGAAGACCCGGTCCACCTCGGCGACCTCGAGGGAGGGGTTCCCTACCGCCGGGGGGAGCTCCCGTAGGGCGGCCCAGCCGATGCCGGTGCGCCGCTGGCGCAGCTCGCCGGACAGGTAGCTGACCACCACGGCCACCTCGTCCGGCGTCGCTCGGTGCAGGCAGCCGGCGATCGCCGCCACCTTGGCCAGCCGGGACGAGGTCGAGGCGACCGACCGGGACGTCGAGACGATGTCGGCGAGCAGCACGTCGTCCAGTCTTGCCGAGGTGCTTGCGCGTTCATGCGCGCGGGCGCCGGATTCTGTCGGAGCACGGTGCCAGGGTGGTGATGGACAGGAGAGGGGCGCAGAGACAGTGGCGTACGTCGACATGGTCCGCTCGCACGTCGAGCGGCTGCTGCAGGACGAGTTCGAGCTCGCCCGGGTGGAGCGTGACGCCGATGGGGACTACGGCTTCCGGCACGGCAGCGCGGGCTACTACGTGCGGGTGGTGGAGGACGACCCGGTTCTCGTCCGGGTGTTCGCGGTTGCCGTCGTCGGGGTCAAGCG
>JBPCOX010000148.1:0-7072 GCA_050999825.1 Mycobacteriales bacterium | reverse complement strand
TTCTTACACCGCTCAGATGCGCTTGGAGATCTCCAGGAGCTCGTCGCGCAGCGCCGGTGAGGCGCCGACGAGGGCCCTGTTGATGGCGCGTGACCGGCGGCTCGCGGCGCGGGAGGCGCGAAGCCTGCTGGTGAGTGACTTGGTGGCGTTCATTTCCACCCCTTCCTTCGGAACTGTGGTTGTCCTGCCTTATAGATCAACGCTATCAGGCCGAATCAATGCCCTTTTCTTCGGTGAGCTGCCTCACACTGTCAACCCGGACAGCGCCCCACCTCAGGTCCAGGCGAGCAGGGCCGCTTCGGGGTCGCGGAGGACGGCCGCCAGGTCGGCGAGGAAGAGCGAGCCGAGCTCGCCGTCGATGACGCGGTGGTCGAAGGACAGGGCGAGGGTGGTCACCTTGCGCGGCTTGACCTTGCCCTTGTGCACCCACGGCTGCTCGCGGATCGCCCCGAAGGCCAGGATCGCCGACTCGCCCGGGTTGAGGATCGGCGTGCCGGTGTCGACGCCGAAGACCCCGACGTTGGTGATCGTGATGGTGCCGCCCTGCATGTCGCCCGGCGAGGTCTTGCCGTCGCGCGCGGTGCTGACCAGCGACGTCATCGCCTCGGCCAACTTGCGCAGGGACAGCCGGCCGGCGTCCTTGATGTTGGGGACGATCAGCCCGCGTGGGGTGGCGGCGGCGATCCCCAGGTTGACGTAGTCCTTGACCACGATTTCCTGGGCGGACTCATCCCAGCTCGAATTGATCATGGGGTGCCGCCGGACGGCGACAAGCAACCCCTTGGCCACGACCAGCAGCGGCGAGACCTTCACGCCCGCGAAGTCGGGCAGGGTCTTGAGCCGGCTCACCAGCTCCATGGTCGGTGTCACGTCGGCAGTGAGGAACTCGGTGACGTGCGGTGCGGTGAACGCGCTCGACACCATGGCGGCGGCGGTCATCTTGCGCACGCCCTTGACCGGGATGCGCTGCTCTCGGCCGGCCGGGTCGAACGCCGGCGCGTCGGCAACGTGTTCCCGCAGCGGCATCGGCGCGGGATCGACTTCCGACTGGTACGACGGCTCGACCGCGGCCGTGCCGGTGGCCCCCTCCACGTCCGACCGGGTGATGGTGCCGTTCGGGCCGGTGCCGGCGATACCGGTGAGGTCGACGCCGAGGTCGCGGGCCAGCTTGCGCACGGGCGGCTTGGCGAGCACCGCGACGACGCCGGTGGGCGGGGCGGCCGACGGCGGTGGGACCATCGCCGGCTCGGGCGGCAGGGGCGACGGCAGGAGCGGCGAGGGAGCCGACTGCTGCGGGCCTCCCGGCGACGCGCCTTCGTCACTCTTGCGCGGCCGCCGCTTGGCGGCCGCCGACTTGGGCCCGTAGCCCACGAGCACCGACGTACGGCCGCCCGGGGCCGGTCCGCCGATGAGCCCGGGTTCGACCGCTGCGTCGTCCGGGGGGTTCTCTACCAGGGACGCCGGCATCAGCTCCGACTCGACGGGCGTCTGGGCGCCCGCCTGCGCCGCCGCGGTCGCGGACTCCGCCGGGTTGGCGGCGGCCCCGGCGGCCTGTGCCTCGGCGGCCCGCTGGGCTCCCGCCTGCGCAGTGGCTCCGGGTTCGGTGTCGAAGGTGATGATCGGGACGCCGACATCGACCGTCTCGCCCTCGCCGTGGTGCAGCTCGGTCACGAGCCCGGCGTACGGCGAGGGCACCTCGACGGCGGCCTTGGCGGTTTCCACCTCGACGATCGGCTGGTTGAGCTTCACCCCGTCGCCCGGGGCGACCAGCCACTTGAGGATCTCACCCTCGGTGAGGCCCTCGCCGAGGTCGGGGAGCCGGAACTGCTTGAGGTTGGCCACGCGGCTCTCCTAGAAGCTCTGCACGCGGTCGACGGTGGCAAGGATCCGGTCGAGGTCGGGCAGGTACTCCTCCTCGACCCGCGACGGCGGGTACGGCGTGTCGAAGCCGGTCACCCGCAGCACCGGCGCCTCGAGCGAGTAGAACGCCGCCTCGGTCACCCGAGCGGCGACCTCCGCTCCGAGGCCGAGGTTGGACGGCGCCTCGTGCACGACGACGCAGCGGCCGGTACGGCGTACCGACTCGATCACCGGGTCCATGTCCAGCGGCGAGAGCGTCCGCAGGTCGATGACCTCGAGGCTGCGGCCCTCCTCCGCGGCGGCGGTCGCGGCGTCCATCGCAGTCTTGACCATCGGCCCGTAGGCCACGATGGTGACGTCGTCGCCGCGCCGGACCACCCGAGACGCGTAGAGCGGGTCGGGGGAGATCGACTCGTCGAGCTCCGCCTTCTCCCAGTAGCGACGCTTGGGCTCGAAGAAGATGATCGGGTCGTCGGCGGCGATCGACTGCTGGATCATGAAGTAGGCGTCGATCGGGTTCGAGCAGGTGACGACCTTGAGCCCGGCGGTGTGGGCGAAGTAGGCCTCCGGCGACTCGCTGTGGTGCTCGACCGCGCCGATGCCGCCGCCGTACGGGATCCGCACGGTGACCGCGAGCCTGGCCCGGCCCTCCGAGCGGTAGTGCAGCTTGGCCAGCTGGCTCACCAGCTGGTCGAAGCCCGGGTAGACGAAACCGTCGAACTGGATCTCGCATACCGGCCGGTAGCCGCGCAGCGCCAGGCCGATCGCCGTACCGATGATGCCCGACTCGGCCAGCGGGGTGTCGATCACCCGGTCCTCGCCGAAGTCCTTCTGCAGCCCGTCGGTGACCCGGAAGACGCCACCGAGCTTGCCGACGTCCTCGCCAAGGATCAGCACCTTGGGGTCGGCGTCCATCGCCTTGCGCAGGCCCAGGTTGACCGCCTTGGCGAGCGTGGTCGCGGCCATGGTGTCAGTGCCCCCGTGAGTGAGCGGAGTCGGCGAAGGAGGACAGGTACGCCGCGAAGTCCTCGCGCTGCTGTGCCACCAGCGGGGGCTCCTCGGCGTACACGTGCTCGAAGATCTTCATCGGGTGCGGGTCGGGCATCGACAGGCAGCCCTCGCGGACGTGCGCCGCGATCTGGTCGGCGTCGGCCTCGACCGACTCGAAGAAGGCGGAGTCGGCGATCTTCGTTTGAAAGAGGAAGGCCTTCATCCGCTCGACCGGGTCCTTGAGCTTCCAGGCGTCGAGGTCGGCGGAGATCCGGTAGCGGGTCGGGTCGTCGGAGGTGGTGTGCGCGCCCATCCGGTAGGTGAACGCCTCGACCAGGCTGGGGCCCGAGCCCTCCCGCGCCCGGGCCAGCGCGTCCCTGGTGACCGCAAGAACGGCCAGCACGTCGTTCCCGTCGACCCGTACGCCGGGAAAGCCGAAGCCGCGGGCCCGCTGGTAGAGCGGGATCCGGGTCTGGCGCTCGAGCGGCACCGAGATCGCCCACTGGTTGTTCTGGCAGAAGAAGACCACGGGCGCGTTGAACGCGGCGGCGAAGATGAACGCCTCGTTGGTGTCGCCCTGGCTCGACGCGCCGTCGCCGAAGTAGGCGATCACGGCGTTCTCGGCACCGTCGCGCTGCATTCCCATCGCGTAGCCGGTGGCGTGCAGCGCCTGGCTGCCGATCACGATGGTGTAGAGCCCGAAGCCGGACTCCTCGGGGTCCCAGCCGCCGTGGCTGACCCCCCGGAACAGGCCGAGCAGCTTGAGCGGGTCGACGCCGCGGCAGTAGGCGACGCCGAGCTCGCGGTAGGTCGGGAAGGCGTAGTCGTCCTTCGCCATGGCCCGGCCGGATCCGACCTGGGCCGCCTCCTGGCCGAGCAGGCTGGCCCAGATGCCCAGCTGGCCCTGGCGCTGCAGCGCGGTGGCCTCGATGTCCACCCTGCGTACCAGCACGAGATCGCGGTAGAGGCCGCGGTACTCGTCGTCGGAGAGGTCGAGGGAGTAGTCCGGGTGCTCGACCCGCTCGCCGTCCGGCGTGAGGAGCTGGACGAGCTCGGGTCCTCCGTCGGCGGCCGACCGCTCCGCGACCGGACTGCCCTTGGGCATCGGTTCTCTCCTCGCACCCGCCTACGCCGACCCGGCGCCGTACCGGGCCACGCTCCTGGTCTCCTAAGGATGGCAGACCGCCTCCCTGGCGGAAACGGAACGGCACCACATCGGGCTTAGGCCAAGATGACGGCACGAGACCGAAGGAGGCGCGTCATGGGTGAACCGCGGTTCTCGCCGCGGGGGATGCTCCTCGACGGCGAGTGGGTCGGTCGCGGCGAGCACGGGACGACCGAGGTGCGCTCGCCCTACGACGGGTCGCTGGTCGCCACCGTGCCCTCGGCCGGTCGCGCCGACGTGGAGCGGGCAATCGCCGCGGCGAATCAGGCCCTGAAGGGGGGCACCTTCCCGCGGCCGGACCGGATCGCGCTGCTGGAGGCAGCGGCCCGCGGGCTGGCGGAGCGCAACGAGGAGTTCGCCACCGCGATCGCCGCAGAGGCGGCCAAGCCGATCTCGACCGCGAGGATCGAGGCCGCCCGGGCCGCCGACACCTTCGCCTTCGCGGCGGCGGAGTGCCGGACGTACACCGGCGAGATGGTGCCGATGGACGCCACCGCCGGCGGTCAGGGCAAGACCGGCTACGTCCTGCGGGTGCCCATCGGCGTCGTCGGTGCGATCTCGCCGTTCAACTTTCCCCTGAACCTGGTCGCCCACAAGGTGGCACCGGCGCTGGCGGCCGGCTGCCCGGTGGTGGCCAAGCCGGCCTCGCAGACTCCGGTGTCCGCGCTGCTGCTGGCCGACCTGCTCGTCGATCTCGGCCTGCCGCCCGGCTGGCTCAACGTGGTGCCCGGCGGTGGTGCGACCGTTGGCGACCCGATGGTGGAAAGCCCGGATCTCGCCTACATCTCCTTCACCGGTTCCGCCGAGGTGGGCTGGGGGATCGCCTCGAGGGCGCCGAGGAAGAAGGTGCGCCTGGAGCTGGGGTCGAACTCGCCGCTCGTCGTCGACGCCGACGGGGACTGGGAGACCGCCGCGCGCAAGACCGCGGTCGCCGGTTTCAGCCACGCCGGCCAGTCGTGCATCTCGACCCAGCGGGTGTTCGTGCACGACGACATCGCCGACGACTACCTCGATGCACTGCTGCCACGGGTGGAGGCGCTCGTCGTCGGCGACCCGCTCGAGGACGCCACCGAGGTCTCGGCGCTGATCAGCGAGGGTGACACCGAGCGGGTGGCCGGCTGGCTGGCCGAGGCGGCGGCGGCCGGCGCGAAGGTGCTCACCGGCGGCGACCGGGAAGGTCGCTGCCTGCGGCCGGCCGTGGTCGCCGAAGTGACCCGGGACATGAAGCTGCAGTGCGAGGAGATCTTCGGCCCGGTCGTCACGGTGACCCGGTTCCGCGACTTCGACGAGGCGCTGGCGATGGCCAACGACTCCAAGTTCGGCCTGCAGGCCGGCGTCTACACGCGCGACATCGGCAAGGCGCTGAAAGCGGCTGCCACCCTCGAGTACGGCGGCGTACTGATCAACGAGGTGCCGACCACGCGGGTCGACCAGCAGCCTTACGGCGGCGTTAAGGACTCCGGCAACACCCGGGAGGGGCCGGCGTACGCGATCGAGGAGATGACCGAGATCCGCCTGGTCACACTGCAGGCTGGAACCCGATGAAGAGTGCTCCGGGAATGATCGCTGCCGCCATCGTCGGCGGCGTCGGGTACCGGCTGCTGGTGAGCGGCGCGCTCACCGTGGACACGGGCTGGGGCCGGTCGACGCGTCCGCTCGGTCCTTTCGACATTGATATCGCCGCGCCGCCGGAGGTCGTCTTCGACGTCATCGCCGGCCCATACCTCGGCCGTACGCCGCGCGCGATGGCGGCCAAGCTCGAGGTGATCGAGCGCGGGACGGACCTGGTACTGGCCGCCCATCGCACACCGGTCCGGCGCGGGCTGGTCGCGACGACGCTGGAGACGGTGCGGTTCTCGCGCCCGGACCGCGTCGACTTCCGACTGGTGCGCGGTCCCGTTCCTTGCGTCGTCGAGCACTTCCTGCTCCACCGTCGCCATGGCGGGACCAGCCTGGAGTACGGCGGCGAGCTCGGCGCCGACTTCTGGGGTGCCGGCCGGTGGTGGGGTGAGCAGGTGGCGCGTAAGTGGGAGTCGACGGTGCGCGAGTCGTTCTCCGCCATCCGGGCGGAGGCGGAACGCCGGCAGAGCCCGCGAGCCGGCCCGGGTCAGGCGTCCTTGAAGCCCGTAGCGGGCGTAGCTAGAACCTGCCCAGCCCCACCGGCCGCACGATCCACAGTCCGCTGGTGATGTCACTGGCCAGGATCACGTCGTGACGCGCGTCCGGGTAGACGCCCCACACGAGCGGCGGCGCGAAACGGGTCGAGGGCGGCACGAACTGACCCCTCAGGTACGACGCCCCACTGTCGGCCATCGTCCACCAGACGACCCCGTCGGAGTACCAGGAGGAGAAGAACTGCCGGTCGCGCACCACCTCGGTGTTGTGCACGGTGAAGGCACCGTCGGTGCGGGTCGAGTGCGTGTTCGGCGTGGCGAACGAGCCGAGGAACCGGGGTCGGGCCGGGTGGGTGTTGTCGTAGACGTAGGCCTCGCCGTAGCCGTCGAACCGCGCGCAGGAGGGCCCATCGAACGGGGAGAAGTCCTCGGGGTTGATTACCAGCCACTTCCCGCCGTTCGCGAGGGTCATCGAGTGGTTGTCGCCGTCCTCGTCGGGAGGGGCGATCTTGACCGTGGCGACGCGCCGGGGCCGCGCCGGGTCGTCGAGGTCGAGTCGGACCGTTCCGGCGTCCCAGTAGGAGAGGTACGCCGTCCGGCCTTGCCCCGTGAACCGCACGCTGTGGTCGAACTTGGCCTTGAAGCAGCCGACTCCGGTGAGCGGGTCGACGGGGAGTGAAAAGGTGGACACCTGCCTGGGCTTGCGCGGGTCGGTGACGTCGACGAAGTGAACTCCGGGCGAGTTCCCGAACGCCTGGTCAACGAAGTTGCGGGCGCAGCCGGCCAGCACGCGGCCGCCGGCCTGCTGCACCAGGTCGATCTCGTGGCAGCCGATGACCGGGTTGCGTTCGGGGCCGCGGGGGAGCTTCCACGCCGCGAGGAAGACCGGGCGGACCGGGCGGGTGACGTCGAAGAACTCGATGCCGGTGTAGCTGGCCCGGTT
>JBPCOX010000137.1:0-14494 GCA_050999825.1 Mycobacteriales bacterium | reverse complement strand
ACCCGCCGCTGCGGACCGCGGAGGACGTCGAGGCGCTGCGCGACGCGCTGGCGGACGGAACTCTCGACGCCGTCGCCACCGACCACGCCCCGCATGCGCTCGAGGACAAGGAGACCGAGTGGAGCGCCGCGGCGTTCGGGATGCTGGGGCTGGAGACGGCGGTCTCGGTGGTGGCCGAGGCGATGGTGGTTACCGGCCGGCTGGACTGGGCGGGGGTCGCCGACCGGATGTCGGTCCGCCCGGCGCGGATCGGGGGGCTGGCGGGGCAGGGGCGCGGGCTCGAGCCCGGTGCGCCGGCCAACCTGGTCCTGGTCGACCCGACCGCTCGCACCGTGGTCGATCCGTCGGCGTTGGCCAGTCGCGCCCGGAACACGCCGTACGCCGGTCGGGAGCTGCCGGCGCGGGTGCAGGCCACCTTCCTGCGCGGGCGGCCCACGGTGCTGGACGGGAAGATCGCATGAGCGACCAGCCGGCCGCCCTGCTGGTCCTCGAGGACGGCCGGAGCTTCGCGGGCGAGGCGTACGGCGCGTGGGGGGAGACGTTCGGCGAGGCGGTGTTCGCCACCGGGATGACGGGTTACCAGGAGACCGTGACCGATCCCTCCTACGCCCGGCAGATCGTGGTGATGACCGCGCCGCAGATCGGCAACACCGGTGTCAACGACGAGGACGCGGAGTCCGGCCGCATCCAGGTCGCCGGGCTCGCCGTCCGTGACCCGTGCCGACGCCCCAGCAGCTGGCGGGCGCGGCGTGGGCTGGAAGCCGAGCTCGCAACCGCGGGAGTCGTGGGGATCGCCGGGATCGACACCCGCGCCCTGACCCGTCACCTGCGCGAACGGGGCGTCATGCGGGCAGGGATCACCAGCGGCGGGATGACCCGGGCCGAGCTGTGCGCGCGGGCGCGAGTCATCCCCCGGATGGCCGGCGCCGACCTGTCCGGCGAGGCCGGCACGACCGATCCGTACGTCGTCCCCGCCGCCGGCTCGTGCCGGTTCCGGGTCGCCGTCCTCGACCTCGGGCTGAAACGGTCGACCACGGCCCGGCTGGCCGCCGCGGGGTGCGAGGTGCACGTGCTGCCTGCCACCAGCACGGCGGCGGACCTTCTCCGGACCGATCCCGACGGGGTACTCATCAGCAACGGGCCGGGCGACCCGTCGGCGGCCGACGCCGCGGTGGCCGCGGTCCGTGGGGTGCTGGACCGCTCCCGACCGGTCTTCGGGATCTGCTTCGGCCACCAGATCCTGGCTCGCGCGCTCGGGCTGTCGACGTACAAGCTCCGCTACGGGCACCGCGGCATCAACGCCCCGGTGCGCGACCGCCGCACCGGCCGGGTGCACGTCACCAGCCACAACCACGGGTTCGCGGTCGCCGCGGCGCTGGACCGGAGAATCGACACGCCGTACGGCGGGGTGGAGGTGAGCGCCGTCGGGCTCAACGACGGGGTGGTCGAGGGGCTGCGCTGCCACGACATTCCGGCGCTGAGCGTGCAGTACCACCCGGAGGCCGCGCCCGGCCCGCACGACGCCACCGGACTGTTCGCCGAGTTCACCGATCTGATGGCCGCAGCAGCGCCATGAGCTGGCCGATCGAGCCCGACGGGTCCCGGCTGGAGGCGGCCGAGGCAGGGGTGCACGAGGAGTCCGCCGACGGGCTGGACCACGTCACCGCGGCCGACGCGCTGCCCCGCCACGGGCCCGCCGACCCGAACGCAGGGGTGGTGCGCGCGGACCCGCCGAGCGGCCGCGCGCTGGTCGCCGCGGCGGCCGTCGCGCTGGCCACCCTGGTTGCTCTGGTGCTCCTCGCGGTCGCTATCGCGCGGGCCGGCTGAGGTGCCGCGCTGCTCCGACCTGTCCTCGGTCCTGGTCATCGGCTCCGGGCCGATCGTGATCGGGCAGGGCTGTGAGTTCGACTACTCGGGCACCCAGGCCTGCCGGGTGCTGCGGGCCGAGGGTCTGCGCGTCGCCCTCGTCAACAGCAACCCGGCAACGATCATGACGGATCCCGAGCTGGCCGACGCCACGTACGTCGAGCCGGTCACGCCGGAGTTCGTCGCCCGGGTCATCGCTCGAGAGCGCCCGGACGCGCTGCTGGCCACCGTCGGCGGCCAGACCGCACTCAACACGGCGGTCGCCCTGGCCGACGCCGGCGTGCTGGACCAGTACGGCGTCGAGCTCATCGGCGCCGGGCTCGACGCGATCCGGGCCGGGGAGGACCGGCAGCGCTTCTCCCAGCTCGTCCGTGCGGTCGGCGGCTCGGTGCCCTCCGGTGTCGTGGTGGGCGCGGTCGACGACGGCGTGACCGTGGCGGGCCGCCTCGGCTACCCGGTAGTGGTGCGACCGAGCTTCACCCTCGGCGGGACGGGCTCCGCCCTCTGCCGCGACGCTGGCAGCCTGCGCGCCGCGGTGGCGGCCGGCCTGCGGGCGAGCCCGAGCCGCGAGGTGCTCATCGAGGAGTCGGTGCTCGGCTGGAAGGAGTTCGAGCTCGAGGTCATGCGCGACCGGGCCGACAACGTCGTGGTCGTCGCCTCGATCGAGAACGTCGACCCGATGGGCGTGCACACCGGCGATTCGGTGACGGTGACGCCGGCGATGACGCTGACCGACCGTGAGTACCAGCAGATGCGGAATCTCGCGATCGCGGTGATCCGGGCCGTCGGCGTCGAGACCGGCGGGTCCAACATCCAGTTCGCCGTCCACCCCGGGACCGGCCGGATGGTCGTCATCGAGATGAACCCCCGGGTCTCCCGGTCCAGCGCGCTGGCCTCGAAGGCGACCGGCTTCCCGATCGCCAAGATCGCTGCCAAGCTGGCCCTCGGTTACACCCTCGACGAAATCCGCAACGACGTCACCGGGGTGACGCCGGCGAGCTTCGAGCCGACGCTCGACTACGTCGTGGTCAAGGTCCCGCGGTTCACCTTCGAGAAGTTCCCCGATGCCGACCGCGAGCTCACCACCACGATGAAGTCGGTCGGCGAGGCGATGGCGATCGGGCGGTCCTTCCCGGAGGCTCTCCAGAAGGCCCTTCGCTCGCTCGACTCCCCGGCGGGGGAGCTGGACTTCGCCGGGCCGGTGCGGACGGGTCCGGTCGAGCTGTCGGCCCGGCTGGCGGTGCCGCACGAGGGGCGCCTGCAGACGGTCGCGGCTGCCCTGCGGGCCGGCTGGAGCGTAGACGGAGTCGCCGCCGCCAGCGGGATCGACCCGTGGTTCGTCGACCAGCTCGCCCGGCTGGCAGAGGTGGCTGCGGAGCTGGCGGCCAGCGCGGCGCCGAGCTCCGAGCTGCTGCGGCTGGCCAAGCGGCACGGTTTCTCCGACCGCCAGCTCGGCGCCCTCACCGGGAGCACCGAGGAGCTGGTGCGGGCCCGCCGGCACTCGCTGGGGCTGCGGCCGGTCTACAAGACGGTCGACACCTGCGCCGCGGAGTTCGCGGCGCTCACGCCGTACCACTACTCGTGCTACGACGAGGAGGACGAGGTCACGCCGTCGGTGCGGCCCAAGGTGCTGATCTTGGGGAGCGGCCCCAACCGCATCGGCCAAGGCATCGAGTTCGACTACGCGTGCGTGCAGGCGGCAGTGGGACTGCGCGCCGCGGGCTACGAGACGGTCATGGTCAACTGCAACCCGGAGACCGTCTCGACCGACTACGACACCGCCGACCGGCTCTATCTCGAGCCGCTGACCCTCGAGGACGTGCTCGAGGTCGTCGCGGCGGAGCAGCGGACCGGCGAGGTCATCGGTGTGATGGTCCAGCTCGGCGGCCAGACGCCGCTGGCGCTGGCAGCACCGCTGGCGGCGGCGGGCGTCCCGGTGGTCGGCACACCACCCGGCGCGATCGACCGTGCGGAGGACCGGGCCGCCTTCGGCCGGCTGCTGGCCGAGGCCGGGCTGGTGGCGCCGCGGCACGGCATGGCCACTTCGTACGACGACGCGGTTGCCGTCGCCAGCGCCGTCGGGTACCCCGTGCTGGTGCGTCCGTCGTACGTGCTCGGCGGGCGCGGCATGGAGATCGTCTACGACGACCGCGGTCTGGCGGCCTACATGGCCGAGCACACCAGGGCCAGTCCCGAGCACCCGGTGCTGGTCGACCGCTTCCTGGAAGACGCCGTCGAGATCGACGTGGACGCGCTCTACGACGGTCGGGAGCTGTTCCTCGCCGGCGTGATGGAGCACATCGAGGAGGCGGGCGTCCATTCCGGCGACTCCACCTGCACGCTGCCTCCGATCAGCCTGGGCAGCTCCGATCTCGTCAGAATCCGCCGCGCCAGCGAGACCATCGCCGCCGCCCTGGGCGTCTGCGGGCTTCTCAACGTCCAGTTCGGCCTGGCCGGCGGTGTGCTCTACGTGCTGGAGGCCAATCCCCGGGCGTCACGGACGGTGCCGTTCGTCTCCAAGGCGACCGGCGTGCCGCTCGCCCGGGCGGCCGCCCGGGTGATGCTCGGGGCCTCGATCGTCGCGCTGCGGGCGGAGGGCATGCTCCCCCCCGGCGACGGCGCCGACCTGCCCACCGATGCGCCGGTGACGGTCAAGCAGGCGGTGCTGCCGTTCCCCCGGTTCGCCGGGGTCGACACGGTGCTCGGGCCCGAGATGAAGGCGACCGGCGAGGTGATGGGCATCGACGCCGACTTCGGGACGGCCTTCGCCAAGGCACAGGAGGCGGCGTACGGCCCGCTGCCCACCAAGGGCTCGGTCTTCGTCAGCATGGCCGACCGGGACAAGCGGGCGATGCTGTTCCCGGTGAAGCGGCTGGCCGACCTGGGCTTCCGGGTGCTCGCCACCGAGGGGACGGCGGCGGTGCTCCGGCGCTGCGGGGTCGCAGTCACCATCGTCCGCAAGCACTCGTCGGGCCCGGGGCCGGACGGTGAGCCCACCGTGGTGGAGCGGATCCTGGCCGGCGAGGTCGATCTGGTCGTCAACACCCCGGTCGGGGGTTCCTCGGCGGGGCCGCGGCTGGACGGCTACGAGATCCGGACCGCCGCCGTCGCCCGGGGCATCCCCTGCGTGACCACCGTGCAGGGGCTCGGAGCCTGCGTCCTCGCCGTCGAGGCCGTGCTGCGCGGGGACCTCGGCGTACGCACGCTGCAGGAGCATGTCGCCGCCCTGCGCCCCGGCGCACCCGGCGCGGCAGTGGCGTCGGAGCCGGCGCGGTGAGCCCGGTCCAGGTGCGGGGCGAAGTGCTCGCCGTCCGCTCGGTCGGGGCGTACGTCTCGATGACGGTGGTCGCCAGCGGCATCGCCGAGTCGGCCCGGCCCGGGCAGTTCGTCGCGGTGGCGGTGGGGGGTCCGGACTCCGCGATGCTGCTGCAGCGGGCGTTCTCGATCTACCGGGTGGCCGCCCGCGGTGTCTACGGCGGCACCGTCGAGTTCGTATTCGCGCCGACCGGCACGGGCACCCGCTGGCTGGCGGACCGGCGGGTGCACGACCCGCTCGACGTCGTCGGGCCGCTGGGCCGGCCCTTCGCGCTGCCCAAGCAGCCTGCGGTGGCGACCCTGGTCGGCGGCGGCTACGGCAGCGCGCCGTTGTTCCCGCTGGCCGAGGCGTTGCGGGGGCGGGGCTCGCGGGTCTACTTCGTGCTCGGCGCCGGCACCGGCGACCGGCTCTTCGGCGCGCTGGACGCCAAGCGCATGGCCGGCGGGATCGCCTTCACGACCGAGGACGGCTCGGTGGGCCACCGCGGCCGGGTCTCCGACGTGCTTCCCGGCGTACTGGCGAGCAGCCGGTCCGACGTCGTCTACGCCTGTGGCCCGATGGGGATGCTGGCCGCCGTCTCCGCCGTCGCGGCCGAGGCCGGGATTCCCTGCCAGGTGGCGGTCGAGGAGGCGATGGCCTGCGGCATCGGGGTCTGCATGACCTGCGTGCTGCCGGTGGTGGGGGAGGACGGCGTGACACGGATGGCGCGGTCGTGAGTGGAGGGCCCCGTCTTCGTCGGCGAACGGGTGCGGTGGGCGGACCTGGGGACCGTGCCGATCGACGCGCTCGGCGCGCCGATCGCGCGGGTCCCGGAGGTTGCGACCGGGAGCGGCCGGTGACCGGCTCCACGACGCTGCCGGCCGTCGAGGTCGACCTGGCCACTGTGCTCGCCGGCGTACCTTTTCCCAACCCCGTCTTCACCGCGTCGGGTTGCGCGGCGGCCGGGCGGGAGCTCGGCCAGTTCTTCGACGTGGCAGAGCTCGGCGCCGTGGTGACCAAGTCGATCCTGCTGGCGCCGCGGGCCGGTCGGCCGACCCCCCGGATGGCGGAGACGCCGAGCGGGATGCTCAACTCGATCGGCCTGCAGGGCCCCGGCATCGATGCCTTCCTCGACCGGGACCTGCCCTGGCTCGCCGGGCGGGGTGCCCGGGCGGTGGTCTCCATCGCCGGCGCGCGGGTCGAGGACTACGCACAGCTCGCCGCCCGGTTGCGCGGCCAACCGGGGGTGGCCCTGCTCGAGGTGAACATCTCCTGCCCCAACGTCGAGGACCGTGGCGCCGTCTTCGCCTGCGACCCGGCCGCCGCGGCGGCGGTTGTCGCCGCGGTACGACGCACCGCACCGCCCGGCGTACCGGTGTTCGTGAAGCTGTCGCCGGACGTCACCGACATCGTCGATGTCGCCCGGGCCTGCGTGGAGGCCGGTGCGGACGGGCTGTCGATGGTCAACACGTTGCTGGGCATGGCGATCGACACCACCACGATGCGCCCGGTGCTGGCGGGGGTGACCGGGGGGCTGTCCGGCCCGGCGATCCGACCGGTGGCGCTGCGCTGCGTCTGGCAGGTCCACGCCGCGCTGCCCTGCGTACCGATCCTGGGCATGGGAGGCATTCGGACCGGCCTCGACGCGTTGGAGTTCCTGCTGGCCGGGGCGTCGGCCGTCTCGGTCGGTACGGCGATCTTCGGTGATCCGAACGCGCCGTTGCGGGTGCTGGCGGAGCTGCGTGGCGCGCTGGCCGAGCGCGGCATCTCCCGGGTGACGGACATCGTCGGGCGGGCGCACCGACCGCCACTTCCAGCGGACCCCGGCGGGCCGGAGCCGCCGGGAGCCACCGACCCAGACGCGGAGGCGACATGACGACGACCTGCGACACGGGCCCCGTGCTCCCGGTGGGCGTCGAACGGGCGCCGATCGCGGTCGCCCTGGACGCGCCGGACGCCGAGACCGCGGCGCGCTGGGCGGCGGCGGTCGACCCGTACGTCGCCGTGGTGAAGGTCGGCCTGGAGCTGTTCTACCGCTGCGGTCCGCCGGTGGTGGCGGCGCTGCGCGAGGCCACCGGCGCGGGTCTGTTCCTCGATCTCAAGCTGCACGACATCCCGGCGACGGTGGGCGCTGCCGCCCGGTCGGTCGCTGGGCTGTCGCCGACCTACCTCACTGTGCACGCCGCCGGCGGCCCGGCGATGGTGCGGGCGGCGGTGGAGGCGCTCCCCGGCGTCGCGATCGCCGGAGTGACCGTGCTGACCTCGCTCCGCGCCGACGACCTGGCCGCGGTCGGGCTGGCCGGTCCGCCGGGTGACGCCGTACGCCGGCTCGCGGCGCTCGCGGTCTGCGCCGGTGCTCGTGCGGTGGTGTGCTCGCCCCGGGAGGTGGCGGCGGTGCGAGCCGAGGTCGGCCCCGAGATCACGCTGATCACCCCCGGCGTCCGGCCGGCCGGAACGTCGTCGCAGGACCAGGCCCGGGTCGCCACTCCCCGGCAGGCACTGGACGCCGGAGCCGACCTGCTGGTGATCGGGCGGCCGATCACCGGCGCCGTCGACCCCGGCGCCGCGGCGGCATCCATCGCCGCCGGGCTGTCGCGCTGACCCGCCACGTTGCCGCGAGGCCCCGGTTGTCGCTAGGTTTCCGCCGCTCGCTGTGCGCATCGCACCGCCGGTGGGCTGGCCCTCAATAACCGGCACATCGCACCGAGGTGAACCCAGTGGCCCTCCCGTCTCTGACCCCCGAGCAGCGGACCGCCGCCTGGGCCAAGGCGGCGCAGGCACGGCGCGCCCGCGCCGAGCTGAAGAGCAAGCTCAAGTCGTCCGGCACCTCGCTCTCTGCGGTGCTGACCAGCGGGGAGAACGACGAGGTGATCGGCAAGATGAAGGTCTCGGCTGTGCTCGAGGCTCTGCCCGGCGTCGGCAAGGTGCGGGCGCAGCGGATCATGGAGAAGCTGGGGATCTCGTCCACCCGGCGGGTGCGGGGGCTGGGCGTCAACCAGCGGGCCGCGCTGCAGCGGGAGTTCTCCGCCGGTGACGCCGGCGCCTGACGCCGGCCGGCTCACCGTCCTGTCCGGCCCTTCGGGGGTCGGCAAGGGCAGCGTGGTCGCCGCCGTCCGGCGGCGCCATCCGCACGTCTGGCTGTCGGTGTCGGTGACCACCCGGCACCCCAGGCCGGGGGAGACCGACGGCGTGCAGTACTCGTTCGTCTCCCGGGCCGGCTTCGAGCGCATGGCCGCCGCGGGCGAGCTGCTAGAGCACGCCGAGTACGCCGGCAACCGCTACGGCACCCCGCGGGCGCCGGTGTTGGAGCGGCTCGCGGCCGGCGTACCCGCACTGCTCGAGATCGAGCTGCAGGGCGCTCGTCAGGTGCGGTCCGCGCTGCCCGACGCGCGGCTGGTGTTCCTCGCGCCGCCGTCGTGGGAGGAGCTGGTACGCCGGCTGACCGACCGGCACACCGAGAGCTCCGACGGCGTCGCCCGGCGGCTGGCGAGAGCACGAGCGGAGCTGGCCGCCGAGCGGGAGTTCGACGAGGTGGTGGTCAACGACACGGTGGAGTCCGCGGCGGACCGGCTGGTAGCCTTGATGTCGATCTAGTCCCCGAGGAGACCCTTGTCCGGCACCGCGCCCGCGCCCGTAGGCATCACCAACCCGCCGATCGACGAGCTGCTCGAGGCCACGGACTCCAAGTACAGCCTGGTGATCTACGCGGCGAAGCGGGCCCGGCAGATCAACGCCTACTACTCCCAGCTCGGCGAGGGCCTGCTGGAGTACGTCGGGCCGCTGGTCGAGACCCAGGTCCACGAGAAGCCGCTGTCCATCGCGCTGCGTGAGATCAACGGCGGCCTGCTGACGCACGAGTCGGTCGAGGCCTAGCTCCTCGCCATGCCGGCCGAGACGGGGCGGCCCCGGGTCGTCCTCGGCGTCGCCGGCGGCATCGCGGCGTACAAGGCCGTGGAGCTGCTGCGCCTGCTCAGCGAGAGCGGGCACGCGGTCCGGGTCGTACCTACCGAGGCCGCGCTGCGCTTCGTGGGCGCGCCCACCTGGGCGGCCCTGTCGGGTGCTCCAGTGGCCAGCGGCCTCTGGGACGAGGTGGAGTCTGTTCCACATGTCCGGCTGGGCCGGGAGGCGGACGTCGTCGTCGTGGCGCCGGCCACCGCCGACCTGCTCGCGCGCGCCGCCGGCGGCCGGGCCGACGACCTGCTCACCGCCACCCTGCTCACCGCCCGCTGTCCCGTCGTGCTGGCCCCGGCCATGCACACCGAGATGTGGGACCACCCGGCCACCAGGGCAAACGTCGAGCTGCTCCGCTCGCGTGGTGTCGTCGTCCTCGAGCCCGGCTCCGGCCGGCTGACCGGTGACGACTCCGGGCCGGGCCGGTTGCCCGACCCGGCCGAGATCGCTGCCGTCGTACGCCGGGTTCTCGTGCGCGGATCGGCCGGGGGAGCGGCCGACCTCACCGGCCGCCGGGTCGTCGTGTCGGCTGGCGGCACCCGTGAGCACCTCGACCCCGTGCGCTTTTTGGGCAACCGCTCCTCCGGCCGGCAGGGCTACGCACTGGCCCGTACGGCGGCCGCGCGCGGCGCGGAGGTGACTCTCGTGGCCGCCAACGTGGGGCTGCCGGACCCGGCCGGCGCCAAGGTCGTCGGGGTGGTCAGCGCCGAGGAGCTGCACGCCGCGGTGGTGGCGGCGGCGGCCGACGCGGACGTCGTCGTGATGAGCGCCGCCGTCGCGGACTTCCGCCCGGCCGGCGTGTCCGCCAAGAAGCTGAAGAAGGCCGCGGGCGACCCGCCGCCGGTCTCCCTGGTCCGGAACGCGGACGTGCTGGCCGAGCTGGTCGCCGTACGCCGGTCCGGTCAGGTGCTGGTCGGCTTCGCGGCCGAGACCGACGACGTCCTGGCGAACGGCCGGGCGAAGCTCGCCGCCAAGGGCTGCGACCTGCTGGTGGTCAACCGGGTGGGCGACGGTGTCGGCTTCGAGGTCGACGCCAACGCCGCCGTGGTGCTGGGCTCCGACGGCTCGTCCACCGACGTACCCCTGGGCTCCAAGGACGCGCTCGCCGACGTCGTCTGGGACCTCGTGCTGGACCGGCTGCCGCCCGGCTGACGCCGAGCGCCGCCCAGCTCGGGCCAAGCGCCGTCCAGCTCGCCGCCCGGCGGGCCCTGAACGCCCTTCCGCGGCTCTCCCGGTGGTCAGCGCCGGGGGCCCCGGGCGGGCGAGGGACCCGCCGCCGAGAGGCCCCGGAACGAGGCTGCGGTCGCCGCCACGAGCACCGCCCCGCCCAGCAGGAACGGAGCGTGCAGCCCGTAGCCGTGGGCGATGACACCGCCGGCTCCGGCGCCGAGCGGCATGGCGGAGAGCCCGACGACGCGGTAGCTGCTGGTCACCCGACCCAGGAGAGCTGCCGGCACGACCGCCTGACGGTAGGAGATCGTGACCACGTTCCACGTCGCGTTCGAGGCGCCGATGACGGCCATGGCGGCCACGGCCACGGTGACCCTGGAGCTCAGGCCGGCGGCCAGCAGCGCGCCGGCCTGGCAGAGAGCAGCCGCGACGACGACTGCCTGCAGTCCGACCTGCCTGCGGACCCTCGGCGCCACGAGTGTCCCGAGGATCGCGCCGAGGGCCAGGGTGACCAGCAGCGCGGTGTATCCGTAGTCGGACAGGCCGAGGACCTGGCGCGCGAAGAGCACTAGAACCGCCTCGCCGGCCGCGAGGGTGCCGTTGATCACCACGAGCAACAAGCAGGCCGAGCGCAGGAACGGCTGGCGCCAGAGCCAGCCCAGGCCCTCGGCGATGTCGCGTCCCAGGTGCACGGCGCCGACGTTGGGGGCCGGTGCGAAGTCGCCGGCCAACGACCGGATCAGAGCCGCTGCGACGGCGAAGGTGACGGCGTCCACCGCGAAGGGCACGTGGTGGCCGAGTCCGTAGAGCGCGGCTCCCAACGGTCCACCGACCAGGGTGGCGTTGATCGTCAGGACCGACTGGAGCCAGGAGTTCGCGCTCTCCAGCTGGGGCGCCGGCACGACCATCGGCACGATCGCGGAGGCGGCGTTGTCGAAGCCGGTCTCGACGACGCCCAGCAGGAAGGAGACGCCGGCCAGTGCGGCGATCTGCCCACCCTGCGCCAGCACGAGCAGCGAGAAGCCGGCAACGAGAACCGCCCGCAGGAGGTCGCTCCGCCACATCAGCGCGCGGCGGTCCGTCCGATCGACCACCGCCCCGCCGAGGAGGCCGAAGAGTGGCCACGGCAGGTAGCCGGCGAGGAAGACGAAGGCCACGGACCGGGGGTCGGAGGACAGGCCGGCGGCGAGGAGCGGAAAGGCGACGTAGCGAAGGCCGTCGCCGAGTGCGGAGACCGCGGAGGCCGCCCACAGGGTCCAGAACGGCGTCGGCAGTCGCCGCCCGGCGTTCACCAGCCCTCGGCTCTGGCCAGGTCTCGTCAAGGCCGCTGCTCGAGCCGACCCAGCCGCGTGCGGATCTCCTCGAGCGTGGCGGACAGCGCGCTCCCGAGGCCGCCGACGCCCGCGTGAGCGCGCCCATAGGCGGCTGCTGCCGCGCCGGCCCTCGTCGCACCGGTGACCGTCGCGGCGTCCGCACCGAGGTCGGCCAGCAGCCGTGCAGCCGGACCGCCGGGGTCGTCGGCGATCGCCAGCAACAGGTGCTCGCAACCGACGTGGCGGTTGCCGAGGTCGGCGGCCACGCCGGCCGCACGCTCGACGTACCAGCCGAGGTCGTGCGCCCCGGCCGCCGTACGGGCGCGGTGCCGGTCGTCCCGCGACAGGGCTTCGCTCAGCCGCTGGGGCGTCACGCCGAGGCTGGCGAGTACGACGAGCGCCAGGTTGCCACCCTCGGCCACGAGGCCGGCGAGCAGCTCCAACCCTCCTGGCCCACTCGCTCTCACGTCCTCGGACCGCCGGCGAGCCTCGTGCAGGGCCACCCGGGCGCGGTTCGTCAGGACGCCCTCGAGATCGTGCACCGCCGCCGTGCCAGTGCGGTCGAACTCGCGGAGCTCGTCGCGAGGCTGCAACGCCTCCGTCAGGGCGGTCTGGCACACCGCCGACACGGGGACGGCGGACTCCTTCACCGCCTGGGCGAGCCACGTCGGCAGGTACACGTTGATCTTCGGCACCCACGCCTCCCGATCTCCGCGTCCGGGGTTACAGCATGGGGTTATACCAGGCTGTCGGTAGCACTCATGTGGTTGTCGGCGCCGTTGGTTCTAGACTGCGGTCGCCAGCCGCACCCTCGGCCCCCGCATCGGCCGCCCGTCACAGCAGGGAGACCCGTTGTCCCGGCGCCTGTTCACCTCGGAGTCCGTCACCGAAGGACATCCGGACAAGATCGCTGACCAGATCAGCGACTCGATCCTCGACGCGCTGCTCAAGGACGACCCCCGGAGCCGGGTCGCCGTCGAGACGCTGATCACCACGGGACAGGTGCACGTCGCCGGCGAGGTGACCACCGAGGCCTACGCCGACATTCCGGCGATCGTGCGAGAGCGCATCCTCGACATCGGCTACGACTCGTCCAAGAAGGGCTTCGACGGCGCCTCCTGTGGCGTCTCGGTGTCCATCGGCTCCCAGTCACCCGACATCGCCCAGGGCGTCGACGACGCCTATGAGTCCCGGGTCGAAGGTGACGACGACGAGCTGGACCGGCAGGGTGCCGGCGACCAGGGGCTGATGTTCGGCTACGCCTGCGACGACACGCCCGAGCTGATGCCGCTCCCGATCGCGCTGGCGCACCGGCTCGCCTACCGGCTGACTCAGGTGCGCAAGAGCGGCACCGTTCCCTACCTGCGGCCAGACGGCAAGACCCAGGTGACGATCGAGTACGTCGAAGGCCGGCCGGTGCGCCTGGACACCGTGGTGGTCTCCAGCCAGCACGCCGGCGACATCGACATCGAGGGGCTGCTCAAGCCCGACATAGCCGAGCACGTGATCGGCCCGGAGGTGGCCGCGGTCGGGATCGAGAGCGACGGCTACCGGCTGCTGGTCAACCCCACCGGCCGGTTCGAGGTCGGCGGTCCGATGGGCGACGCCGGGCTGACCGGACGCAAGATCATCGTGGACACGTACGGCGGCATGGCGCGGCACGGCGGCGGCGCCTTCTCGGGCAAGGACCCCTCCAAGGTGGACCGCTCGGGTGCCTACGCCATGCGCTGGGTGGCCAAGAACGTGGTCGCGGCCGGGCTGGCCACCAGGTGCGAGGCCCAGATCGCCTACGCCATCGGCAAGGCGCACCCGGTGGGTCTGTTCGTCGAGACGTTCGGAACGGAGACGGTGCCGGTCGGGAAGATTCAGGACGCCGTCGTGTCGGTCTTCGACCTGCGCCCGGCCGCCATCATCCGCGACCTGGACCTGCTCCGACCGATCTACGCGCAGACCGCGGCGTACGGCCACTTCGGCCGCCCGGACCTCGACTTCACCTGGGAGGCCGTCAACCGCGTCGAGGCGCTGCTGGCTGCGGTCGGCGCCTGAGCACTGGCGGCCCCGCACCCCACGCGCGCGTTCCGGTCGCCGCGGCACGCCACCACCCGTTGTCGGCTGATCACCGGTGGCCGGCCGGTGGACAATCGCAGCCGGTGGTCACAGCGGTCTGTTACCACTGACTGGTGCTTCCGCCCGCCGAGCCCGGCTCGCCGCCGCCTGCCGTGTCGCTGCCGGTGGCCCGGGTTGCGGTCGACGTAGCGCTGGCGCACCTCGACCGGCTCTTCGACTACTCCGTGCCCGAGAACATGGCCGCCGCGGCGACCCGGGGCGCCCGGGTGCGGGTGCGCTTCGCCGGGCAGCTGGTGGACGGCTTCGTGGTCGATCGGGTGGCGGAGAGCGGACACGACGGCCGGCTGGCCCCACTGGCCCGGGTGGTGTCCGCCGAGCCGGTGCTCAGCCCCGAGGTGGCCGGGCTGGCGCGGGCGGTGGCCGACCGCTACGCCGGCACACTGGCCGACGTGCTGCGCCTCGCGATCCCACCGCGGCACGCCAGGGTGGAGGCAGTCGCCTCCGCCGAGCCGCTACCGTCGCAGCCGGTGCCGGCGCCCGAGGCGTGGGCCGGCTACCGGTCCGGGGAGACGTTCCTGAGTGCCCTTGCAGCGGGGAGGCCGCCGCGGGCGGTCTGGACGGCGCTGCCCGGGCCGGGCTGGCCGGCGGAGCTGGCGGCGGCGGTCCAGGCGACCCTCGCCGGTGGCCGGGGGGCGGTGGTCGTCCTGCCCGACGGCCGCGACGTGGCCAGGCTGGACTCGGCGCTGCAAGCCGCTCTCGGAACCGGTCACCACGTGGCGCTGACCGCCGACCTGGGGCCGGCCGAGCGCTACCGACGCTGGCTGGCGGTCCG
>JBPCOX010000258.1:0-4223 GCA_050999825.1 Mycobacteriales bacterium | reverse complement strand
GGGGGCTGGCTGCGCCCCGCGGTCTTCGGTGCCATGGACGGCCTGGTGTCCAACTTGAGCTTGGTGGCCGGGGTCTCCGGTGCGGGCGCCACGCCGCGGGTGGCCGCGCTGACCGGCTTCGCCGGCCTGGTCGCGGGGGCGTTCTCGATGGGCACCGGCGAGTACACCTCGGTGGCGTCGCAGACGGAGGCCGCCGAGGCCGAGATCGCGGTGGAGCGGGCGGAGATCCTGCGTGCCCCGGCCGCCGAGGAGGCCGAGCTGGCCGGGGTGTACCGCGCCAGGGGGCTCGATCCGCAGCTCGCCCGCGAGGTCGCCCGCCAGCTCTCGGCCGACCCGGAGACGGCGGTCCGCATCCATGCCCGCGAGGAGCTCGGGATCGACCCCGACGACCTGCCCTCGCCGTACGTCGCGGCCGGCTCCTCGTTCGGCGCGTTCGCGGCCGGAGCCTTCGTACCCGTGCTGCCGTACCTGCTCGGTGCGCAGACGCTGCTGTGGCCGCTGATCTTGAGCATGCTGGGCCTGTTCGGTACCGGGGCGGCGGTCTCCCGGTTCACTCGCCGGTCGGCGCTGTTCAGCGGCGCCCGGCAGCTGGTGCTGGGCGCCGTCGCGGCCGGGATCACCTTCGTCGTGGGCAGCCTCATCGGCACCGGGATCTCCTGACTCCCTACCGGTAGCGGTTCCACGCGTTGGACATCCGGGTGGCCTGCGGCCGGTTGAACGACGTCATGCATGAGTCGGAGGCGTAGGACATGAAGTTCGGCAGGCATCGGCCCGAGGTGTCCGTGTGCGCAAGGGCGCCGATCCAGTGCCCGGCCTCGTGGACGGCGGTGTCGCCCTGGTAGGTGAAGTGGGTTCCCTCCTTGGGGTTACCTCGCCAGGTCCCGCGATCGATCCAGATGCCGTCGAGCCTGGGGTTGCCGGCCGCGTACTGCGGGACGGTCGACACGCCGAACGTGCCGCCCGGTAGGTCGGCGACGTGGAGGTTCAGAACGCTGACCCCGCCGACATGGCTGCCTCCCATGAGTTTGCGCGTCCTCGGGCCGTAGTCGGAGCCGTCCCCGTGGGTGTTGCCGCTCACGTCCACTAGCCGCGTCTCGACCGGAATGTTCTCGTAGCTGCGGTAGACGAAGTCGAACCGCGTCTTCGCACCGCCCTGGCCGCCGCCGAAGGAGTAGTTGCGCCACTTGACCTGGTCGAGCGCCTGCTGGTTCGTCAGCTTCCCTTCGCCGGTGTCCTTGTCATAGAAGACATGGACGTAGACCAGGATGTCGACGCCGATCGTCGAGTCGACCAGCGTCGGGTTCGAGCCTGCCCAGCTCTGGAGCTCGGCAGTGGCCTGGTCGGCTGCGGCCTGGATTCCGGCGTCGTTCTCACCCTGGGTCCGCGCGGCCGACGCGGGGCCGCGATGCTGCCCACCAGAGCCATGGCGGCAGCCCCCAGGGCAAGTCGCGTGAGTGATCTCATGGTTCCACCTGTTGGCAGACCGTTCGAGCGTTGCGGTCTGCTAGGTAGGGGTCTGTGCGCAGCCGGGTAGCGCTTCACGGCGCGGTTGCCGGTGATCGGTCGGCAAGGCCGGCGACGGGTAGCGTGGCGGGCGCGGGCCTGTACCCCAACGGCAGAGGGACGCCGCTCAAACCGGCGACAGTGTGGGTTCGAATCCCACCAGGCCCACTGGTCTCAGCAGCCCCGCCAGCCCAGCCAGCCCAGGTCTAGCGCCTGCTCCACACTGGCGGTCCGCGGGCCGGTGCGCGACCCTTGGCAGGTGACGCGGGACCTGCTGTCCAACGGTGAGCGCCGGGGTGTCGGGTCTGAGTGGCCGCGCTGGTGGTACATCGGTCTCGCATCAGCCTTGGCGATCGCGACCGCGCTCGGCGCGCTGGCTTGGTGGACCGACCGCCCCGAGCCGACGGCGACGGGAACGGCGACGGGAACGGCGACCCGCGGTCCGGCGTCGGCCCGGCTGGCTGGCCCGGCGGTGGTGGCCGGACCGACGTACAGCCGACTGCTCGTGGCCGGCGACAGCCTCTTGCGGCTCGACGTGGACCAGACTTCGGCCCGTCAGCTTCCGATTCCCGGCTTGGTGGGCTCTCGCTATGTGAGCTCCCTGACTTCCCGGCGCGGAGTGACGGTAGTGTTGGTGTCCCGCCGCGAGCCGGACCGACGGCCGGGGACGGCCTGGGCGGTGCCGGATGCCGGTGGGGCGCCCGTGCTCCTGGGATCGGCCGACCAGGTGATGCCGGCCCTGGCGCCGGACCGGGTGTGGCTACTCACTACGGAGTCGGCCGGCAACGGAGGTCGGCACTTCCTGCGGGAGTCCGACGCCCGTGGCCGGCTGGTGACACCGACCTACGCCCTCGCGCTGGCCGGTCGACTCCTGGTCGACGTGGACGGCGGCTTCCTGGTGGAACGCCGGTTTGCCGGAGTCGCCACGTTGGACGTGGTCGATCGGCGGTCCGGCCGGCTGCGCGAGCGGGTGGCTCGCCGAGCAACGGCTCTGGCCGCAGGCCCAGGCCAGGTGGCCTGGGTGGACCCCGCCTGCCACCTGCGTTGCACGGTCCAGGTCAAGAACCTGCGCAGCGGGTTCCGGGCCGTCGTCTCCATTCTCGATGTCGGCAGGTACGGCGGGGCCGTGGCCTCTCCGGATGCTCACCACCTGGCCTTCACCGCGCTGGCAGTCATCACCCCGGGCGGGCCCTCCGTGCCGGTACTGCTCGTGGCGGGGGTCGACGCTCCGGGGATCTCCGTCGTAAGCCTGCCCGCAGCGGCCCCGGCCGGGCCGGCCGGCTCTTCGCTGCCGCGCACCCTCACCTGGTCCGCGAACAGCCAGTGGGTCTTCCTCGCTACTCCCACGCTCCCGCAACGGCTGCTGGCCTGGCGACTCGACAGCGCTACCGCCGCAGCCGTCGCCTTTCCGGTCGCCGGGGTCAAGGTCGTCGCAGCCGGCTGAGCCGGCGGTCCGCAACGTTTCGTCCTGGTCACGGCGCGCGTGTGGCTGATGCCAAAGCCAACCGCGAGGCGGTACCGTGCGAGCGCCGCAGCGCTGCAGCGGCACGCCGGTTCGCTATCGGCGTCAGCGTGGATGAGGGAGTGCCCGTGCTCGACCGTCGAGTTCTCCGGCTCGCCGTCCCCCTGGCTGTCGGTGTTGTCACGCTCGCCGCGTGCGGCAAGTCCGACAGCAATGGCGGCGGTGGCGGAGACAGCAAGAAGACATACACGATCGCCTATCAGGGCCCGCTGTCGGGCGACAACGCCCAGCTCGGCATCAACATGGACAACGGCGTGCAGCTGGCGATCAAGCAGGCGAACGAGAAGGGCGACCTGCCCTTCACCCTCAAGTTCACCAACTCCGACGACGTCGGCGACCCGGCTCAGGCACCGACTGCCGCTACCAAGCTCACCGACAACACGAGCGTCGTCGCGGTCGTCGGTCCGGCCTTCTCGGGAGCCACCAAGGCCGCTGAGCCCCTGTTCACCCAGGCGAATCTCATCTCGGTGAGCCCGTCGGCGACGAACCCCAAGCTCACCAGCCTCGGCTTCAAGACCTTCGTCCGGGTCGTCCCCCCGGACGACGCGCAGGGCCAAGAGGCGGCCAACTACCTGGCAAAGGTGGTCAAGGCCAAGACCGTCTACTCCGTCGATGACAAGAGCGAGTACGGCACCGGGTTGTCCGGCGTAGTCGAGCCCGCGCTCAAGGCGGCGGGTGCCGCCGTGACCCACGAGGGCATTCCGCCGACCAAGGACTACTCCGCGATCGCGCAGAAGGTCGCCGGCTCCAACGCGGATGCGATGTTCTACAGCGGCTACTACGCCGAGTTCGCGCTGTTCACCAAGGCGCTGAAGGCCACTGGCTACAAGGGCACGCTGATGTCCGGTGACGGCAGCAACGACAACCAGTACATCTCCCAGGCCGGCGCCGCCAACGCCGAGGGTGCGCTGCTCAGCTGCCCGTGCGCCGACGCCAATGTGGATCCGAAGGCCAAGGACTTCACAGCCGCCTACAAGGCGATGTTCAACGCCGAGCCGGGCACCTACTCGCCCGAGGCCTACGACGCCACCAACGCGATCATCGCCGCGATGAAGGGGCTCGGCAAGGACGTTACTCGGGAGAAGCTGGTTGACGCCGTGAAGAAGATCGACTACCAAGGATTGACCAAGCAGATCAAGTTCCTGCCCAACGGCGAGGTCGAAGGAAAGACGATCTTCATCTATCAGGTGAAGTCCGG
>JBPCOX010000303.1:0-9670 GCA_050999825.1 Mycobacteriales bacterium | reverse complement strand
TTGCGCCTCCTCCCCCCCGCAGCTCGAGCTCGGTAGCGGTGATCACGGCTGTGCTCTTTCTGGCTGGTCTCGGACAGGCCGAAGGAGGCCCGCTCGGCGTGGGCCGGCGGGCCAGTTGTCGGTCAGTCGACCAGGAGCACGGAGCCAGTGTACGCCGGCGATACCGAGTTGTGACGTGACGCGGTCCGGCCGGAGGGTCAGGCTGGGGGCCAGCGTTCCTCGCCGCGAGAGGTGGTTGCGATGGTCAGGACGGCCAGCCGAGGCTCGGTCGCCCTGGGCCGGCTGTTCCCCCGCGGGGACGTCGGGGGGGAGCGGCCGGGGCTCGGCCATGACCACGAGCTACACGTCGAGGCCGACGACATCTGCCCGCGGTGCCTGCGCTGGATCGAGGCCAGCGACTTCGTCCGGCGTACCTCGTGGGGACTGGCGCAGCACGAGGTGTGCCCGGCAGACGTTCCAGGGGCGCTTCCGGTCAGACGTTGAAGCCGAGCGCGCGGAGCTGCTCCCGGCCCTCGTCGGTGATCTTGTCAGGACCCCACGGCGGCATCCACACCCAGTTGATCCGGAAGTCCGACACCAGCGGCGACAACGCCTCGCGGGTCTGGTCCTCGATAACATCGGTGAGCGGGCAGGCCGCCGACGTGAGGGTCATGTCGAGCACGGCGACGTTCTCGGGGTCGACGGTGATGCCGTAGACCAGGCCGAGGTCGACGACGTTGATGCCCAGCTCAGGGTCGACGACGTCGCGCATCGCCTCGGTCAGGTCGTCCACGCTGGGGATGGCGGTGGTCATGACGAGATCTCCTCGAGGGACTCGGCGGGCAGGGTGCGGGGCAGGTGCGAGCCGGCGGTGACGGCGGCGCGGGCGGTCGCGTCCTTCCAGGCCATCCAGGACAGCAGGGCGCACTTGACCCGGGCCGGGTAGCGGGCCACCCCGGCGAAGGCCACGGCGTCCTCGAGCACGTCCTCGTCGGGCTCCCGCTGCCCCCTGGACTGCATCAGGGCGAGGAACTCCTCGGCGGTGGCCATGGCGTCCTCGACGCTGCGTCCGATCACCAGGTCGGTCAGCACCGAGGCGCTGGCCTGGCTGATCGAGCACCCCTCGCTGTCATAGGAGACGTCGGCCACGGCGTCGCCGTCGAGGCGCACCCGCAGCGTGACCTCGTCGCCGCAGGTGGGGTTGGTGTGGCGCACCTCGGCGTCGTAGGGCTCGCGCAGCCCTTTGTGGTGCGGGTGCCGGTAGTGGTCCAGGATGATCTCTTGGTACATCGACTCAACCGACACCGAAGAACCTCCGGACGTGGGCCAGTCCGTCGACCAGCGCGTCGATCTCCGCCGCCGTGGTGTAGAGGTGGACCGAGGCGCGCGTCGTCGCCGGTACGCCGTAGCGCAGGCAGACCGGCCGGGCGCAGTGATGACCCACCCGCACCGCGATCCCCCGCTCGTCGAGCACCTGGCCGACGTCGTGCGGGTGGATGCCCCGCAGCGTGAACGAGATGGCGCCGCCGCGGTCCTCGGGCGTGGGCGGGCCGACGATCCGCAGCCCGTCGATGGCGGTCAGCCGGTCGAGGGTGTACGCCGTCAGCTCGTGCTCATGGGCGGCGATCGCGTCCATGCCCAGGTCGCTCAGGTAGTCGACCGCGGCACCGAGCCCGATCGCCTGCGCGATCGGCGGGGTGCCGGCCTCGAACTTGTGCGGCGGGGGGGCGTACGTCGACCCGGCCATGGTCACCTCGTCGATCATCTCTCCCCCGCCGAGGAACGGGGGCATCTCCGCCAGCAGCTCCTCGCGGCCCCACAGGACCCCGATGCCGGTCGGGCCGCACATCTTGTGGCCGGTGAACGCCACGAAGTCGGCGCCGAGAGCCGCCACGTCGACCGGCAGATGGGGCACCGACTGGCAGGCGTCGAGCACCACGAGAGCGCCGACTGCCCGAGCCCGGGCGACGACTCGGTCCACCGGGTTGAGCGTGCCCAGGGAGTTGGAGAGGTGGACAAAGGAGACCACGCGGGTGCGCTCGGTCAGCAGCGTGTCTAGGTCGGTGAGGTCGAGCCGGCCGTCGTCGGTCAGCGGCAGCCAGCGCAGGGTCGCGCCGGTGCGCTGGGCCAGCAGCTGCCAGGGCACCAGGTTGGAGTGGTGCTCCATCTCGGTGACGAGGATCTCGTCGCCGGGCCGGATCGCCAGCCGGGACGGGCGGGCGCCGCACGGCTCCAGCGGCGAGTCGGGGCTCATCCGGGCGCTCGCGTTGCCGAGCGAGTAGGCGACCAGGTTGAGTGCCTCGGAGGCGTTCTTGGTGAACACCACCTCGTCCCGGCTCGGGGCGCCGATGAAGGTCGCCACCTTGTCCCGGGCCGCCTCGTACGCCGCTGTGGCCTCCTCGCCGAGGGTGTGCACGGCACGGGCGACGTTGGCGTTGTGCTGCTCGTAGTGCTCGGTCAGCGCGTCGAGGACCGCGGTCGGCTTCTGCGAGGTGTTGGCGCTGTCGAGGTAGACCAGCGGGTGACCGTGAACCGTGCGCGACAGGATCGGGAAGTCCTTGCGGACGCGCTCCACGTCGTACGCCGCGGTCACAGCCCCGCCCCTCCGGCACCGGGCAGGACGCTGGCGACGACCCGCGGCTCGGCGCTGACCTCGGCGCCGAAGCGCTCGTAGCCCTCCGCCTCGAGACGGTTGGCGAGCTCGGGTCCGCCCTCCTCGACGATGGCGCCACGAACGAAGACGTGCACGAAGTCCGGCGAGATGTAGCGCAGGATACGGGTGTAGTGAGTGATCAGCAACGTGCCCACCGCACCGGTGGCCCGGACCCGGTTGACGCCTTCGGACACGACCCGCAGCGCGTCCACGTCGAGCCCGGAGTCGGTCTCGTCCAGGATGGCGATCCGCGGCCGAAGCAGCTCGAGCTGGAGGATCTCGTGCCGCTTCTTCTCCCCCCCGGAGAAGCCCTCGTTCAGCGACCGCTCGGCGAAGACGGGGTCCATGTTCAGCCGGGTCATCGCCTCCTTCACCTCCTTGACCCACAGCCGCAGCTTGGGCGCCTCGCCGCGGACGGCGGTCGCGGCCGTCCGGAGGAAGTTCGAGACGGAGACCCCGGGCACCTCGACCGGGTACTGCATGGCGAGGAAGACGCCGGCCCGGGCCCGCTCGTCGACGCTCATCGCGAGCAGGTCCTCGCCGTCGAGGGTGACCGACCCCTCGGTGACGGTGTACTTCGGGTGGCCGGCGATGGCGTAGGCGAGGGTGGACTTCCCCGAGCCGTTCGGGCCCATCAGCGCGTGCGTCTCCCCCTGCCGCACGGTCAGGTCGACGCCGCGGAGGATCTCGCGTTGGTCGGCGTCGGCCTCGACGGCGACGTGCAGGTTGACGATCTCGAGGGTGGCCATGCGGGCTCAGAACTCCTGAAGGGCGACGAGGACGTCGTCGCCGTCGACGCGGACGGGGTAGACGGGCACCGGCCGGGTGGCCGGCAGCCCGGTCGGCTTGCCGGTGCGCAGGTCGAACCGGGAGCCGTGCAGCCAGCACTCGACCGTGCCGTCCTCGACCTCCCCCTCGCTCAGCGCGACCTCGGCATGCGAGCAGACGTCGTAGATTGCGTAGACCTCGCCGCCGCTGCGCGCGACGCACACCGGCAGGCCGGCCATCATCACCCGCAGCGCTCCCTCCGCCGGTACGTCGGAGACCGCACAGGCGCGCTGGAAGGTCATGTCCGCACCCGCTCGAGCTCGGCGTCGACCGCGGCGGTCAGGCGGTCCGCGATGTCCGAGATGCCGATCGAGCGGATCACGTCGGCGAAGAACCCGCGCACCACCAGCCGGCGGGCGATGTCGGTCGGGATGCCGCGCGCCTGCAGGTAGAAAAGCTGCTCGTCGTCGAAGCGACCGGTGGCACTGGCATGGCCGGCGCCGACCACCTCACCGGTCTCGATCTCGAGGTTGGGGATGGAGTCGGCCCGGGCGCCGTCCGTGAGCAGGAGGTTGCGGTTGAGCTCGTAGGTGTCGGTGCCGACAGCGTCGGCGCGGATCACGACGTCCCCGACCCAGACGGTGTGCGCCCCATCCCCTTGCAGCGCGCCCTTGTACGTGACCCGGCTGCGGCAGCTGGGTGCGGCGTGGTCGACCAGCAACCGGTGCTCGAGGTGCTGGCCGGCGTCGGCGAAGTAGAGGCCGAGCAGCTCCGCGTCGCCACCTGGCCCGGCGAAGCGCACGGTGGTGGCCAGCCGGGCGAGGTCCCCGCCGAAGCTCACGACGACGGACTTGAACCGGGCATCCCGGCCGAGCCGGGCGAACGACGTGCCGGCATGGACCGCGTCGTGCCGCCAGTCCTGCAGGCTGACCAGCGTCAGCGAGGCGCCATCGCCGACCAGGATCTCCGTGTTCTCTACGTAGGCCGCGGAGCCGGTGTGGTCCAGCACCAGGACGACCTGCGCGAACTGGCCGATCTCGAGCACCGTGTGGTCGTAGGCCACGCCACCCCGGCCGCGCAGGGAGAGCACGTAGGGCGTCTCGCCCTCGAAGTTGGGTGGGAAGGAGAGAACCGCGGGCTTCTCGGTGCGATCGAGCGCGAGTGCGGCCAGCCGGTCCTCGGGCACCAGGGCGGACCCCACCCGCGGGTCCTCGCGCGGAACCCGCTCCAGTGGCACGGGGCCGGCCCAGTCCGCCTCCACGGCGCCGTCCGTCGGAGGACCGTCGAGCAGCCCGGCCAGCCGGTCGAGCGGCGTGAACCGCCACTCCTCCTCCCGGCCGGAAGGCAGCGGAAAGTCGGCAACGTCGAAGGAGCGGACCCGCTCGGCGCGGGCATCACCCGGCGAGCTGACCGCCCGTCCGGTGCCCGGACCGGCCAGCCGCCGGCCACCTGCCACCGGCGGGGCAACCTCGATGCCGGCGGAGGTCAGGCCGCCGGTCGTCGCCGAGTCCCCCATCTAGCCGACCGCGCCTTCCATCTGGAGCTCGATCAGGCGGTTGAGCTCGAGCGCGTACTCCATCGGGAGCTCGCGGGCGATCGGCTCGACGAAGCCGCGCACGACCATCGCCATGGCCTCGTCCTCGGACAGGCCGCGGCTCATCAGGTAGAACAGCTGGTCGGCCCCCACCTTGGACACGGTGGCCTCGTGTCCCATCGACACGTCGTCCTCGCGGACGTCGACGTAGGGGTAGGTGTCCGAGCGGCTGACCGTGTCGACCAGCAGGGCGTCGCACTTCACCGTCGACTTCGAGCCGGCCGCGCCCTCCTGGACCTGCACGAGACCGCGGTACGACGTCCGCCCGCCACTTTGAGCAACCGACTTGCTCACGATCGTGCTGTATGTATCAGGCGCGGCGTGCACCATCTTCGCGCCGGCATCCTGATGCTGTCCGGCGCCGGCGAAAGCGACCGAAAGCACTTCTCCCTTTGCCTGCGGTCCCAACAACCAGACCGCGGGATACTTCATGGTTACCTTACTACCTATGTTCGCATCGATCCATTCCATCGTCGCGCCCTCATGCGCGGCCGCCCGCTTGGTGACGAGGTTGTAGACGTTGTTGGACCAGTTCTGAATGGTCGTGTAGCGAACCCGGGCATTCTTCTTAACAATGATTTCCACGACCGCGGAGTGGAGCGAGTCCGAGCTGTAGACGGGGGCGGTGCAGCCCTCGACGTAGTGCACGTAGGAGCCCTCGTCGGCGCTGATCAGAGTGCGCTCGAACTGACCCATGTTCTCGGTGTTGATGCGGAAGTAGGCCTGCAGCGGGATGTCGACGTGGACGCCCTTGGGTACGTAGATGAACGACCCGCCCGACCACACCGCAGTGTTGAGCGCGGCGAACTTGTTGTCACCAACCGGAATTATCGAGCCGAAATACTCCTGGAACACGTCCTCGTGCTCGCGCAGCCCGGTGTCGGTGTCGAGGAAGAGGACACCCTGCTCCTCCAGATCCTCACGAATCTTGTGGTAAACGACTTCACTTTCGTACTGTGCCGCCACTCCTGAGACAAGCCGCTGCTTCTCCGCCTCCGGGATTCCGAGCTTGTCATAGGTGTTCTTGATGTCGGCCGGGAGCTCGTCCCAGCTGGTGGCCTGCTTCTCGGTCGAACGGACGAAGTACTTGATGTTGTCGAAGTCGATGCCGGACAGGTCGGCACCCCACACCGGCATCGGCTTCTTCCGGAAGAGCGAGAGCCCCTTGAGCCGGCGCTTGAGCATCCACTCCGGCTCGTCCTTCAGCGCCGAGATGTTGCGCACCACCTCCTCGGACAGGCCGCGACGAGCGATGGCCCCGGCCGCGTCGGAGTCGGCCCAGCCGAACTTGTACTGGCCCAGGCCCTCGAGCTCGGGCTTGCTGGTGGTCGTCATGCGGACGTCCTCCCGGACGAGGTGGTGACGGGTGGAGCGGGGATGTGGGTGGTGCAGACGCCGTCGCCATGGGCGAGGGTGGCCAGCCGCTGCACGTGCGAGCCGAGCAGCCGACCGAAGACCGCCGTCTCAGCCTCGCACAGCTGCGGGAACGCGGCCGCGACCTGCTGCACCGGGCAGTGGTGCTGGCACAGCTGTACGCCGGAGCCGGCGGCATCGGCGGAGGCGGCGTAGCCGTCGGCGCTCAACGCGGCGGCCAGGGCCTGGACCCGACGCTCCGGCGCGGCGGCGTCCACCGCAGGGCGATAGCGGCTCTCCAGCTCGCCGATCGTGCGCTCGGCGAAGGCCCGCACCGCCTTCTCGCCGCCGGACTCGGCCAGGAAGCGGAGCGCGGCCGTCGCGATGTCGTCGTAGGCGTGCGGCAGAGCCGAGTGTCCCGCCGCCGAGAGCGAGAAGACCCGGGCCGGTCGGCCGCGGCCCCTCGTGCGCCCACGCACGACGCGGGCCGGACCCTCGGTGACGGTGCCTCCGGCGACCAGGGCGTCCAGATGGCGGCGCACCGCGGCCGGGGTCAGTCCGAGCCGGTCCGCCAGCGCGACCGCCGTCGAGAAGCCGGACTCGACGAGTAGCTGGGCGACCCGCTCGCGAGTGCGTCGGTCGGCCGCCGCGGTGGCCCCGGAGGGTGGCGTCGAGGCGGTCGCTCGGGGCCGGTCGGAGGCCAACAGTGCGTTTTTCACAACGTGATTGTGCCGTATATAACCGTCGACTTCAAACCCAGCCGCGCCCCGGCTCGCCCTAGACTGCCGCCGACGATGAAGCTCCCCCGTCTGCGGCCGGCCGCCTACCGACGGATCACGCTGGCCGCACTCGTGGCGCTGTCGGCCATCGTGCTCACCGGTGCCGCCGTCCGGCTGACCGGCTCCGGGCTGGGGTGTCCAACCTGGCCCCGGTGCACCGCCGAGTCCTACACCGCGGCCCTGTCGTTCCACCCACTCGTCGAGTTCGTTAACCGCATGATCACGGTCGGGGTGGGAGTGGTGATCGCGATGGCGGTGGGGGGTGCGCTGCTGCGCACGCCCCGGCGCGCCGACCTCGGGTGGCTGTCCGCGGGGCTGGCGGCCGGCTATCTCGGCCAGGCTGGCCTCGGTGGGCTCACGGTGCTCTTCGACCTGCGGCCAGAGCTGGTGATGGCGCACTTCCTGCTGTCCATGCTGCTGATCTGGGACGCCTTTGTCCTGCACCAGCGGGCCGGCGCGACCGACTCCTCCAGGCGTCCGCTCGTCCGCGGTGAGGTGGTCGCGCTGAGCCGGGTGGTCACCGGCGTCGCCGCCGCCGTCCTCGTACTCGGCACGGTGGTCACCGGGACCGGTCCCAACAGCGGCGCGGAGGCGGTCTCCCGGCTGCCCTTCGAGCTGCGCGCCGTGGCCGCGCTGCACTCGGACCTCGTCCTGCTCCTGCTCGGCGTCACCGCCGTCCTGCTCGTGCTGCTTCGTGTCGTGAACGCCCCGATGGCGGCGCGGCGGCGCGGTGCGATTCTGCTGGCGGTGATGACCGCCCAGACCGCGTTGGGCTTCACCCAGTACGCACTGGGACTGCCCCGGCTGCTGGTGGGTCTCCACATCGCCGGCGCTACCGCCTTCTGGCTGGCCGCGCTGTGGCTGGCGGAGGGCCTCCAGGAGCGGCCGACCGCCGCGACGCCGGCGGTGTCGACTGCCGCCGAGCCTCTGGCCGTCGCCCGCTGACCGGCCGCCGTCGCCGCTCGCCTCCCCGGAACCGCTCCCCTGGCCCCAACAGAGCGTGATCTTCGCGGCAAGACTGTTACTTCTGCGCGGCGCATACCGCGATGATCGTCGAGCGGGCGGGTGCGGCGGGCGCCACCGGTCCACTCAGCGAAGCAGGGAGTCCACCCCCACCGCCAGGAAGAGCAGCGTCAGATAGCGGATCGACCAGTGGAACAGCCGCATCGGCTCGAGCTCCGCGCCCCGGCGTACGTCGCGGAGCAGCCGGTACGCCGCACGGAGGAAGCCGGCACCGAGTACGACGGCCGCGCCGGCGTACAACCAGCCGGTGGACGCGACCGGCACCAGCAGCAGGGACGCCGCAACCAGCGCCCAGCTGTAGCCCACCACCCGCCGCGCCACCACGTCCTCGCTCGCCACCACCGGCAGCATGGGCACCCCCGCCGCGGCGTAGTCGGCGCGGAACCGCAGCGCCAGCGCCCAGAAGTGCGGCGGGGTCCAGAGAAAGACCACGGCGAACAGCACCACCGGCGGCCAGGCCAGCCGGTCTGTCACCGCGGCCCAACCGACCAGGACGGGCACGGCGCCCGCAGCCCCACCCCAGACGATGTTCGACGGCGTACTGCGCTTGAGGCCGGCCGTGTACACCAGGACATAGAACAAGATCGCGGTCAGCGCCAGGCCGGCGGCGAGCGGGTTGACCAGCACGATCAGCTCGAGGACCGAAAGCGCCCCGAGGACGACGCCGAAGACGAGCGCCTGGGCCGGGGCCAGGGTCGCCGTGGCCAACGGCCGGTTGGCGGTCCGTCGCATCCGGGCGTCGATGTCGCGGTCGAGGTAGCAGTTCAGGCTGTTGGCACTGCCGGCCGCCAGGCTTCCCCCCAGCAGGGTGGCGAGCACCAGCTCCAGGCGGGGCAGGCCATGCGCCGCCAACATCATGGTGGGGACGGTGGTGACCAGCAGCAGCTCGATGATGCGGGGCTTGGTGAGGGCGACGTAGGCCCGCAGCACCGTGGCCGGCGACCGGCGGACGGCGAGGGTGGCCGGTGGACCTTCCAGCGCCGTCACGACGCCGCTGCCGGAGTAGGCGGGGCGCAACGAAGCACGAAGACGCGACCTCGACGGCTTGGTCCGGTGCGCCCGAGGGCGCCGTGCCGGCCACTCTAACGTCCCCTTCGGCCGGCCGGCGCGGCCGCCGAGCGGTGGGCGTCGTCGGGCCGCGGGTAGGCTGCAGCGCGAATCCACCACCCAGCGCAGCGTCCACTCCGGGCCCGGTCACTTCTTCGCGCGGGCACCGGTCGGCCGGAGGCGCACGGAGAGGAGCCGGACGCCGGTGACCAGCAAGAGATCCCAGCAGGCGGACGCCGAGAGCCCGCGGCAGACGACGTCGGACTGGACCGACCTGGACGGCCGCGCTGTCGACATCGTGCGCGCCCTGGCCATGGACTCCGTCGAGGCGGCCGGTTCCGGACATCCGGGTACGGCGATGAGCCTGGCGCCGGCGGCGTACCTGCTCTTCCAGCGGCTGCTCCGGCACGACCCGACCGACCCGCAGTGGACCGGCCGGGACCGGTTCGTGCTCTCCTGCGGGCACTCGAGCCT
>JBPCOX010000296.1:0-10404 GCA_050999825.1 Mycobacteriales bacterium | reverse complement strand
GGGAAGGAGGCCGCGACATGGGGCGCCGGGTGGGTCCACTGGCGGAGCCGCTGTTCAGGCGGTTGTTCGTGGGCCGGCTGGTGTCCTTCCTCGGTTCCTCGGTGGCGGTCGTCGCGCTCGCCTTCGCCGTGCTGGACGTGTCCGGCTCCCCGGCGGATCTGGGCATCGTGCTGGCCGCCCGTGAGGTGCCGCAGGTTCTGTTCCTGCTCATCGGTGGAGTCGTCGCCGACCGGTTGCCGCGCAACCGGGTGATGGTCGCGTCCAACGTGCTGTCCGGCGGCGCGCAGGGCGTTGCCGCCGTACTGCTGCTGACCGGCCACGCGCGGGTGTGGCAGCTGGCCGTGCTGGCCGCGGTCAACGGAGTCGCGATCTCCTTCTTCTTCCCGGCCTCCGAAGGGCTGGTCCCCCAGACGGTGAGTCACGGGCGGCTGCAGCAGGCCAACGCGCTGCTGCGGCTGGCGCAGACATCGACCAACGTCGGCGGTGCCGCCCTGGGCGGGCTGCTGGTGGCCGCGACAAGTCCGGGGTTGGCCATCGCCATCGACGCCGTCACCTATCTGGTCGCCGCCGCGGTGCTGGTCAGCCTGCGACTCCCGTCGATCCGCAAGGGAGCGGCGGGCAACTTCGTGCGCGAGCTGAAGGAGGGTTGGCAGGAGTTCCGGTCCCGCACCTGGCTCTGGGCCATCGTGTTGCAGTTCTCCCTGGTG
Source organism: Mycobacteriales bacterium (assembly GCA_050999825.1). GTDB lineage: Bacteria > Actinomycetota > Actinomycetes > JALYNC01 > JALYNC01 > JBPCOB01. The sequence goes on along the minus strand of JBPCOX010000296.1, from coordinate 9,697 downwards.
AATGCCGCCTGGTCCGGCGGGTTCCAGCTGCTCGGGCCGGTGGTGGCCGACCGCCGCCTTGGCGGTGCAGCCGCCTGGGGGTTGGTCCTGTCGGCGCTGTCGGCCGGACTCGTCGTGGGCGGTCTCATCGCGCTGCGGTGGCGCAATCGCCGGCCCCTGCTGGTCGGGACCCTGGGCGTGTTCACCATGGCGCTGCCGATGGCGGCGCTGGCCGGGAACGCTCCGGTCGGACTGGTCGCCGTCGCCGCGTTCGTGGCTGGGGTGGGTCTCGAGCAGTTCGGAGTGGCCTGGTCCACCGTGATGCAGGAGCAGATACCGCTGGACCGGCTCAGCCGGGTCTACTCCTACGACGCTCTGGGTTCCATCGTCTTCATCCCAATCGGGTTCGCCGCTGCCGGCCCCGCCGCTGCCGTTATCGGGATCGCGCCGACAATCTGGATTGCGACCGCCACCGTCGTTGTGGTCACCCTGCTGGTCCTGCTCTCCGGTGACGTTCGCCGGATGACGCGTCGGCCTATCGAGCCGCCGGTGTCGCTGCTGCAGCCGGAGCTGGGAAGCGCGGGCCACTGAGCGGGGCGATCCGTGCCGCGATCGCACGACCGTGGGTCGGGACCGGACTCACGTCCCCCGGCTGGGGCCGGCACGCCGCAGAGCCGAGCAGAGCTCGTCGTAGGCCCCCAGCTCCTGCTGTACCGGAGCGATCACGTGGTCGTCCGCCACCAGCGCCACCCGTTCACCGAGGCGACGGCGAGCCAGCCGGGCCCTTCGCCGGGCGCCGACGGCGGAGATTCTTCGAAAGATCGCCGACAGCAGCAGCCCCAACAGGACGCCGCCCAGCAGCAGCAGTGTCGGCACCGGCACCCGGCCGACGTGGGGCGACGGCGGCTGCGGCAGCTGCAGGTAGGAGAAGCCGAAGAGAACCAGCAGCCACAGCGCGCCCACCACGGTGACCGCCGCCAGCAGCTTCTGTACGGCGTTCGCGGCGCCCCACCACCGTGGCCGACGTTCGACGCCCAGGTCGGTGCCGGCCACCGCGCGGTCGAGCAGGCTCGGCAGTGCCTCTTCGTCGCGGCCGGCGGCCCGTCGTACCAGCTGCGGCCACGGTTCCGGCAGGTCACCGGCGGCACGGTCGCTGAGTGCCCGTACGGCGGCCGATGCTCGGGCAGCCTGCACCGGCGAGGCGCCCGGCAGCGATGTGCGGGACTCCTCGGCTGGGCGGTCGCCGAGGTGCAGCCGGCGCAGCGGATCGGGGCGCAGTCCGCGGACCCACCGCCAGAACGGCCAGCCGGTCGATGCCGAGGCCCGCAGCCGGTGCGACTTGTCCACGGCCCGCACCACCGTGTCGACCCCGGCAGCGCCGCTGAGTGCGTCGACCAGCGCGCTGCGGTCGACGGGGCGGATCGAGCCGGCCGATCCGGTGCAGCCGACCGAGAGCCGGTCGACCGCGCGGTCGAGGTCGGCGGAGAGTCGCTCCACCGCTGCCCGGCGCGCGGCCACCCGCTCGACAAGCGTGGCCCGCAGCTCGGACAGCCCGTCGCCGGTCCGGATGGACGTCCCGATCACCGGTGCCCGCTCCAGCCCTTCGGCGGCGAGCAGGCGTTGCAGGTCCAGCAGGCAGGCCTGCCGCGCCGCCGGTGCCAGCCGGTCCAGCTGGTTCAGGACGATCAGCATGACGCCGGAATGGCCGGCCAGGGGTCGCAGGTAGCGGTCGTGCACGGCCGCGTCGGCGTACTTCTGCGGGTCCAGCACCCACACCAGCAGGTCGACGAGCTCGACCAGCCGGTCCACCTCCAGCCGGTGGCTGGCCTCGGTGGAGTCGTGGTCGGGCAGGTCGAGCAGCACCAGGCCCTCGAGGGCCGGATCGGAGGAGTCGGCCTCGAGCTGGTGGCGGCGAGGTACGTCGAGCCAGTCCAGCAGCGGCTGCGCGTCCTGAGTGCCCCAGACGCAGGCGTGCGCCGTGGAGGTGGTGGGTCGGGTCACCCCGACGGTGGACAGGTCGGCACCGGACAGCGCGTTGAACAGTGATGACTTGCCGCTGCCGGTGGCGCCGGCCAGCGCCGCGACGGTGTGTTCCTCGCTCAGTCGCAGCCGCTCACCGGCCCGGGCGGTCAGCGACCGGGCGGCGGCGACCGCCTCCGGCTCCAGCCGGCCGTCCGCGACCTCGACGGCGGCATCGAGTGCCACGAGTCGGTCGTGCAGGTCGGGCGGACGTGGCGGACGCCGGCGCATCACGAGCGGCCCGCCCGAGCCGCCTCCACGGCGGCCAGTGCCGACCGCAGAGCGCCGGCCTGCTCCTCCGCGTCGACGGGCTCGAGCAGCCGGTCGAAGCGGGCGACCTCAGCGGCGAGCAGGCGCTCCACCCGGCCCATGAGCTCGACCCGTGCCTCGCTCGCCAGCGTGCGGACGGCCTGGTCGCCGAAGATGGCCTCGAGCAGACGCTGTCCCGCCACGGTGGTGCCACCTGCCACCGCGATCTCGCCGCCGGTGAGGCCGCCCGTGTGCGAGAAGACCCCGATCATGACCGCCAGCCCGGCCCCGTTCACTCCGAGCGAGGCGATCCGCGCAGCCAGCCGCTTGTCGGCACCTTCAGCCGAGACCAGCTCCAGGACGTGGCCCTGCCAGCCCCGCACCTCGTCGCCCAGCCGACTACGCAGCTCGGCCGAGGACCGGGACAGCTCCCGGGCCGACTCTCCGAGCAGCGACTTGCCCGCCGGCTCCACCCGCCAGGCCTCGACGCTGCGCTCGGCCGCCCGGTCGGCCGCGTCGAGAACGAGGGAGTCCACGCTGGTCTCCACTGCTCCGCGCAGCTGTGCCTCGGGGGTGGACCGCCCGGTCAGCGTCGCCATCACCCGGTCCCGGAACTGGCCGATGCGCGACTCCAGCGTGCGCATGAACTGCCCCGTACCGACGAAGTCCTGCCAGCGGGCCAGCACCTCGCCGCGCAGTAGCGAGCCGCCGCGTACGCCCGTATCGACCTCCTTGACGGCTGCGGCGTACGCCGCGGTGACCTGCCCGTGCAACGTTCTCGCCGCAGCGCGCTGGCGCTCGACGGCTTCGGCCAGGACCGGCACCCGGGCGCGCAAGCTGTCGAGCGCGCCGCCGAGGGTGGTGCGGATCACCGCGGCCCGGCCGTCGGCGTCGGCGGCGAGAGCGTCCAGCCACGTCCGGACCGGGGCCAGCTCGGTCGCCGGCAGCTCCCCGTCGACCAACGCCATCTCGCGCACGGTGAACAGCGCCGCGCCCGCCAGCCCGTTGTCCCGCAGCATCGACGCGAGGTGGGCAGAGACGTCCGCGACGGCCTCCGGGGGGACCCGGTTGAGTACGACAGCCAGTGCGGTGCTGCGGGCCTGGGCCGTGTGCAGGAGGTCCCATGGCACCGCATCGGCGTACCGCGCGGCCGTCGTGACGAACAGCCACAGGTCCGCCGCCGCGAGCAGCTGGGCGGCCAGCTCCCGGTTGGCGGCCACCACGGAGTCGATGTCCGGTGCGTCCAGCAGCGCGAGCCCGGTCGGTACGCCGGTCGAGGTGACCAGCACCAGGCTGCCGGCGTCGGCCGCGGCACCCGTCGTACGGGAGAACCCGGGGAGGATGCGGGCGTCGGCGAACCAGGGCCGGTCTGCCGGCGAGCAGACCAGCACCGGCGCACGGGTCGTCGGCCGCAGTACGCCGGCGGCGGTCACCTGCTCTCCGACCAGGCTGTTGACGAGCGTTGACTTGCCGGCTCCCGTCGAGCCGCCCACCACCGTGAGCAGCGGGGCGTCGAGCTGCCGCAAGCGGGGGAGCAGGTAGTCGTCGATCTGTCCGACGATGCCGTCAGCGTCCCGCCGCGCGTCCGCAGCGCCGCCAACTGCCAGCGGCAGCGCAAGGCCGGCGATGCGATCCCGAAGTGCGGCGAGCGCGGCGACGAGAGGCGGTTCGCCCGCCAAGACCTGCATGGCGGCAGCGTTGCCCGTACCGGCACGGGTCAACCCTGGCCGACCGGAGCTGCGGCTCCTCAGCGCCGACCGCAGCTGGGGCAGCCGGCGCCGGCCGCCATCGTCTCGCCGCCCAGTGGCTGCAGTCCACCGCAGTCGGCGTACCGGCAGACCACGTAGTCACCGGACTGGACCACGGTCCGGCGCTCGGTTGCGGAAGGCCCCTGCGTCCCGCCGTCCATGCGGTGTGGCGGGGCCTGGCTGGGCGGGGGCGGGCCATGCTGGCGTGGAGCCGGCCCGTACTGACTCGGGGCCGGCGGGCCGGTGGTGAGCACCACGTGGTCGGAGGGGTGCGACGAGCCCGCCGGCAGCGGCTCGCTCGACGCGCGGCGGCTCGCGGTGAGCGCTCGTCGGGCGCGCACCCGCCAGGCCGGGAGCAGCACCGGCGTACCGGCGCCGGTGTCGACCACGCGATGGCGCCGGCCATGGATGTCGACCAGCAGGCATCCCACCGCCGCGCTGCCGTCCCACCAGTCGCGCTGATAGGAGATCGGACGCGCGCCGGCGTCCAGGGAGCGGGCGAAGGCAACCAGGTGGTCGACGGTCAGGCGGTCGCGCAGTCGCTCCGCGTCGGTGCTCATCAGCTCCAAGGAGTCGGCGGCCGGGGTGCGCCGCTCAGCCACTGTTGGCGACACCGGCGAGGTCATGCCGGCAGTCTGACCGGCGACCGGTCCGCCGGCGCGCAGGTTGTCCGCGTGTCGCCGGGAGGAGCGCCGCGAGCCGGGGTGCGAGCGCGAGCGCGGCTGCGTCGAAGAAGCAGTAGCCGCCGGCCACACCGCTGGGTGGGTTGCCGATGCCCAGCAGCCCGGTCGGATCGTGCAGTCCCCACGTCCAGATCCCCAGCGAGGTGCCGAGCAGTTCGAGGTACGCCGTCAACAGGAAGGCGCCGGCGTACACCAGCGGCGCCCGCCCGCGCAGGATGAACGCCGCCAGGCAGCCGAACCAGAGTGCCCCGAGCACGTCGGGTCGTGGCGCGAGCAGCAGCCCCCACAGCGCCCAGCCGCCGCCGCCGAGCAGCACGGCGCCCAGCACCACCCGCCGGCCGGCGGCGAACAGCGACGACCGACCCAGTGCCAGCGCCCCGAGGTAGACCAACCCGTGCCCTGGTGGCACGAAGGAGGGGATGTTGTGCAGCCGGTAGGTGTAGACGTCCAGCGCTCCGGCGAAGGTGTACTCCACCCAGGTGGCGAAGACGACGGCGACCGCGACCTGAATCCGTACGCCGGAGGGCTCGCCACGGAGCAGGGCCAGCAACAGCAGCCAGGTTGCCAACCCCAGGCCGCGCTGTTGCCAGCTGCTGGCGCCGGCGTCCAACACCAGGACGGCGAGGATCCAGCCCACGACGAGGCCGGCCACGGTGGAGTTACGGCGACGTTCCAGGACCCGCACGGCGTCGATCATGCGCTGGTTTCGGTCACGATGAGCTCGACCAGGTGAACCAGCACGCAAGCTCCTCGACGCCCGGACGATTTCGGCGGTCTACCCGGATCTGTCCTCCGGTCCCGGCCGGCCGCCCCGGATACCATCGAGGTCCGCGCAAGTCTCCAGGGGAGCGCTCGGCTGCCCTGACGGAGGAAGCCGTATGGCTATACAGCAGGAAGCCACCAAGGCAGCCACGATCGACGAGGTGGTCGCCCAGCTGCACGAGAAGCTGCCGACCGAGACGGCGGGCGCCCTCGCCCCCTTCGTCCGCGAGTACTACCGCGGGATGGCGCCGGAGGACCTGGCCGGACACGCCGTTCTCGACCTCTACGGCGCTGCGGTCGCGCTGTGGAACTTCGCCGGCACCCGCCGCAAGGGCGAGACCTCCGTGCGGGTGGTCAGTCCGCGCCTCGAGGACCACGGCTGGCGCTCGCCGCACACCATCGTGGAGATCGTCGCCGAGGACATGCCGTTCCTCGTCGACTCGGTGGCGATGGAGCTCAACCGGCAGGGGCTGACAATCCACCTGATCGTGCACCCGGTGCTGACCGTACGGCGTGACGACGAGGGCCGGCTGCTCGAAGTGGTGCCGGCCGGCGAGCCAGCCGGAGACCCGCACTTTGAGTGCTTCATCCACGTCGAGGTCGACCGGCAGGGCGACCCGGCGGTGCTGCAGCAGATGGAGGGCGACCTCGTCCGCGTGCTGGGCGACGTACGGGCCGCCGTCGAGGACTGGCCGCGGATGCGCGAGCGGGCCCACCAGATCGTGGCCGAGTACGAGGAGCACCCACCACCGGTGCAGAAGGTGGAGCTCGACGAGGCCCTCGAGTTCCTGCGCTGGGTCGAGGCCGGCCACTTCACCTTTCTCGGCTACCGCAAGTACGACCTGCTGCCGACGGACACGCTGCAGGAGGTGCGTGACTCGGGGCTCGGCATCCTGCGGAGGGAGGACGGCGACACGCCCGCGCCCAGCATGGCCGAGCCTTCGGCCGAGGTTCGGGAGCTGGCCCGCGCCCGCAACGTGCTCTACCTGACCAAGGCCAACTCCCGGTCGACGGTCCACCGGCCGTCCTACCTCGACTACATCGGGGTCAAGCGCTTCGACGGCGCCGGCGAGGTCATCGGGGAGTGGCGCTTCCTCGGCCTGTACACCTCGGTCGTCTACCACGCCAGCCCGCAGCACATCCCGCTGGTCCGCCGCCGCTGCCAGGAGGTCCTCGACCGGGCCGGCTTCCCGCCGAACAGCCACAACGAGAAGGCGCTGCTCGACGCCCTCGAGACCTTTCCGCGCGACGAGCTGTTCCAGATCTCGACCGACGAGCTGTTCGAGACCACGATGGGCATCCTCAACGTCCAGGAGCGCCAGCGGGTCCGGCTCTTCGTGCGGCGGGACATCTTCGGCCGGTTCCTGTCCTGCCTGGTCTACGTGCCGCGTGACCGCTACAACACCGACGTCCGCAAGCGGATCGCCGCGATCCTCACCTCGGCCTTCGACGGCACCGTCGCGGACTTCACGGCTCGGATCTCCGAGTCGATCCTCGCCCGGCTGCACTGGATCGTCCGGGCCGACGTGACCGACATCCCCGACCCGGACGTGTCCGAGCTGGAGGCGCGGATCGTGGCGGCCAGCCGGTCCTGGCGCGACGACCTGCAGGCCGCCCTGGTCGAGACGCTGGGCGAGGAGGAAGGCAACGCGCTCTTCGGGCGCTACGCAGATGCCTTCCCGGCGGCGTACAAGGCCGACTTTCCTGCGGTCAACGCGGTCCACGACATCGCGCGGATCGAGTCGCTCGGTCCGCAGGAGGACCTGCAGATGGCGCTGTACCACCCGGTCGAGGCACCGGCCGGCTTCCTGCGGTTCAAGCTGTTCTGGCTCGGTTCGCCGCCGACGCTGTCAGACGTCCTACCGGTCTTCGAGAACATGGGGCTCAAGGTCTTGGAGGAGCGCCCCTACGAGATCCGCGCGCTGGGCCGCGAGCCGGTCTGGGTCGACGACTTCGGGCTCCAGCACGGAAGTGACGGGAAGCTCGAGGCGGCGAACCTCAAGGAGATCTTCCAGGACGCCTTCGCGTGCGTATGGAAGGAGGAGACCGACAACGACGCCTTCAACCGTCTGGTCCTCGGAGCCCGGCTGACCTGGCGGGAGGCCGGGCTGCTCCGTGCCTACTGCAAGTACCTGCGCCAGGCCGGAGTCACCTTCAGCCAGGCCTACATGGAGCAGACCGTCACCGCCCAGCCGGAGGTGGCCCGGCTGCTCGTGCGCCTCTTCCACGCCCGGTTGGACCCGGCTCTCCCGCGCGACCCCGCGGCGGTCCAGGGGATCGTCAGCGAGATCGAGACCGCTCTCGACGCGGTCGCGAACCTCGACGAGGACCGCATCCTGCGCGCATTTCTCACCGTCGTACTCGCCACCTTGCGGACCAACTACTTCCAGCGCGCTGACAACGGCCAGCGCAAGTCCTACCTGGCCCTCAAGCTGGACCCGGCGGCGATCCCACTGCTGCCCGAGCCCCGGCCGATGTTCGAGGTCTTCGTGCACTCACCGCGGGTCGAGGCCGTGCATCTGCGCGGCGCCCGGGTCGCGCGGGGCGGGATCCGCTGGTCGGATCGGCTCGAGGACTTCCGCACCGAGGTGCTCGGGCTGATGAAGGCGCAGATGGTGAAGAACGCCGTCATCGTGCCCCAAGGGGCGAAGGGCGGCTTCGTCGTCAAGCGCCCACCGGCTGACCGCGACGCGCTGCGTGACGAAGTCGTCGCCTGCTACTCGACGTTCATGCACGGCCTGCTGGACCTTACCGACAACTATGTCGGCGAGCAGGTCATCCCACCGCACAACGTGGTGTGCCACGACGACCCCGACCCCTACCTCGTGGTGGCCGCCGACAAGGGCACGGCGACCTTCTCCGATCTGGCCAACTCGATCGCGGGGGAGTACGGCTACTGGCTCGGCGACGCGTTCGCCTCCGGTGGGTCGGCGGGCTGCGACCACAAGGAGATGGGCATTACCGCCCGCGGCGCCTGGGAGTCGGTACGCCGGCACTTCCGGGAGATGAGCGTCGATGTCCAGGCGGAGGACTTCACCGCCATCGGCGTCGGGGACATGTCCGGTGACGTGTTCGGCAACGGCATGCTGCTCTCCCGCCACACCAAGCTCATCGGCGCCTTCAACCACCTGCACGTCTTCCTCGACCCCGACCCGGATCCGGAGGCCAGCTTCGAGGAGCGCGACCGGCTGTTCCGGCTACCGCGCTCGACGTGGGGGGACTACGACCCGGCGAAGCTCTCCGCCGGCGGCGGGATCTTTCCGCGGACGGCCAAGTCGATCCCGATCACACCGGAGGTCCGCCGGGCGCTGGGGATCGAGGACACCCGGCTCGCGCCGACTGACCTGATCAAGGCGCTGCTGCGGGCGCCGGTCGACCTGCTCTGGAACGGTGGCATCGGCACCTTCGTCAAGGCGACGACCGAGACCCACGCCGAAGTGGGTGATCGCGCCACCGACGCGCTTCGGGTCGACGCGCCTGAGCTGCGGGCCCGCGTGGTGGGTGAGGGCGGCAACCTGGGGCTGACCCAGCGGGGCCGGATCGAGTACGCCCTCGGTGGCGGCCGGATCAACACCGACTTCATCGACAACTCCGCCGGGGTGGACACCTCCGACCACGAGGTCAACCTCAAGATCCTGCTCAACGCGGCCGTCGCGGCCGGCGACCTGACCGAGAAGCAGCGCAACGAGCTGATGGCGGAGATGACCGACGACGTCGCCGCGCTGGTGCTGGCCGACAACTACCGGCAGGCCCAGGCGATCAGCGTGACCGAGGCGACCGCGGCAGCCTCGCTGGACCGGCACTCCCGGCTGATGCGGAGCCTGGAACGTGACGGCCGGCTCAACCGAGCGCTGGAGTTCCTACCGGACGACGACGCCGTCGCCGAACGGCTCGCGGCCGGCAGGGGCCTGACCCGACCCGAGCTCGCCGTCCTGCTGGCCTACTCCAAGATCAACGTGTACGCCGCGCTGCTCGACTCCGACGTACCGGAGGACCCCTACCTCGGGGCGGAGCTCTGTCGCTACCTGCCCGCGCTGGTGCGGGAGCGCTTCGAGAAGCAGATGCAGGCCCACCGGCTTCGCCGCGAGATCATCTCCACCAGCATCTCCAACGCACTGGTGAACCGGGTCGGGTCGAGCTTCGTGCACTGGCTGCGCACCGAGAGCGGTACCGAGATCACCGATGTGGCACGCGCCTACACCGTCGTACGGGACGTCTTCGACCTGGAGCAGCTGTGGCTGGACGTGGAGGCACTCG
>JBPCOX010000245.1:0-4652 GCA_050999825.1 Mycobacteriales bacterium | reverse complement strand
CGCCCAGCAGCTCCACCGGGTCGCCGTAGAGCACCTGCGTCTCGGCTCGCCCGAGCAGGTCCAGCTTGTCCTCGTGTGACATCGCGGCGACCCAGCCGGCCGGGTCGGCGGGCGTCGCCAGCGCTGGTGCATCCACGGGCCGGACCCGCTCCGGTGCCGTCCACACTGTTGCGACTGACACGCCCACAGCCGCGACTTGAGCCACGGGTGCACCGTAACCGGGCGGTGGTCACTCCATGCGCAGGGCGGACGGGTGGGTCACCGCCCGTACGGCGGGAAGGGTTGCCGTCGTCGCCAGCGCGACGGCGATCACGGCGCTCGCGCCGATCCCGAGCAGGGACAGCCACGGCACGTGGGTCATCGGGTAGTCGGAGTCCTGTCCGGCCGCGCCGATGACGAGGTAGACGGCGGAGGCGAAGCCGGCGCAGCCGGTTGCGACCGCCACGCCGAGGAAGAGCGGCAGCACCGTCTGCACCAGAACGCTGCGTCGCAGCACACCGGCGGGCGTGCCGGCGGCAACGAGCGCCGCGAAGCTGCGCCGCCGCTCCCGGACCGCGTCGACGCTGGTCAGCGCCAGTGACGCGGCCGCGACCAGCACCGAGACCAGGACGCCGAGCAGAACCAGCCGCGTGTAGACGGCGGCGGGTCGCTCGGCGTCGGCGATCAGTTCCGCCGGAGTGACCACGTCGACGGGCTTGCCCGCCAGCGCGGTGCGGATCCGCTCCACCGTGTCGGCTCGGCCGTCCGTCGCGATGACCGCCGGCGACCCGTCGCCGGCTGCCAACACCCCGGACGGCAGGGCGGACGGCGGCAGCACCAGCTGGCCGGAGACCCCCAGCTGGCTGAGCCCGTCGTCATGCGCCAGCGGCTGTAGGGCGGCCGGCACCCGAATCGCGGGGCCACTCGGCGCTGTGCCGAGTCCCAGCGGCTGCGGCATCAGCAGCGTCCCCGCCGCCGGCCCCGCCGCGGTGGTGCCGAACACGAACCGGTAACCCGGCACCGTGCCGCACCGCGGCAACGGCTCGCGCAGGCTCGCGTTGAGCGCCGCGCAGTCCAGGACCGTGATGATGACCTCACTGCCGTCGGCGGACGCACGGGGGGCCTTCGCTGAGATCTGGCGCAGCAAGGTGGCGCCGCGCACGCCCGGCACCCCGCGAATCGTCGCCAGAGCACCGACGTCGGCGCCGTTCTGTACGAGCACCGTTCCGGGGCGGACGGCGGCCGCCATCTGGTGGTAGGGGTTGCTGCTGGCCCGAGCCAGCAATGGGAGGAAGGCCATCAGCCAGCCGGTGACGAACACGACCAGGACCGCGCCGGTGACCACTCGGGCGACCGGGGTCGGGTCGAGCTGCAGCCGGCGGGCGGCCAGCTGCCCGGCCACCCCGCCGCCCGCCCGGGCGAGTGCAGCGGCCGACAGCCGCGCCAGCGCCGGCATCCCGACCGCCAGGCCGAGCAGGACGAACGCGGCCCCGCCCAGCAGGAAGGCCACGCCGTACCAGCGTCCGCTGGTCACCGCGGAGGAGCTGAGCCGGGCGAGGGCGAGCAGAACCAGCCCGGCGGCGAGTGGCAGCAGCCGGGCCGCGCCGGCCCGGCGCACCCTCGACTGCCGGGCGACCCCCAGCGGAGTGGTGACGACATGCCGCAGCGCGGTCAGCGCGGTCGCCACCGCGAGTACGGGTGCGCCGAGCAGCACCAGCACCGCCTGCCAGAGAGGTGGGGACAAGTCGGCGGGACGGACGCCGGCCGGCACCGGCAAGGACGACGCAACCGCCTGCCGCAGAACCAGGAACAGCACCCCGCCCAGCGCCGCTCCGGCCAATGCGGCGACCCCGGCCTCGGTGGCGGCGAGCAGCCGAGCCTGCTCCGGCGTCGCGCCGACGAGGCGCACCGCGGTAAGCCGCTGCTCCCGCGCCGCGGCGGAGAGCCGGGTGGCGGTGGCGATGAACACCAGCACCGGGACGAGCAGCCCGACCATCCCGAGGAGGACGGCGATCCGCACGTCCTGAGCGGGAGTCTGCTGCTGGTAGCCGCCGGGCAGACCGAAGCCGGCCGAGAGCGGCAGGTCCGCGGGCAGGGTGGAGCGCGGAATGCCGACGTAGGCGAGCAGCTCGTGCGGGCCGACCAGACCCGCGGCGCCGATGGTGGCGACCACGCGGCCGGCGTACCGCTCGCGCAGCACCGCGTTGGCGGGGTCACGGAGCAGGGCTGCGAGCGCCGGCGAGACCGCCACCTCACCGGCGGCCGGTGCCCGGCTCAGGCCGGGCGGTGCCGGCGCCCGGCCCACGGTGGCGATCCGGACGGCGATGATCGGCGCGCCGTGGTAGCGGTCGGGCCGTTGCACGACCAGGACGCCCTCACGGGCGCCGCTCGTGGTCTCGCCAGGAGTCAGCCCGTAGGGGTTCCGGTCCGCTAGCCGGTCGCTCCGCGCCTGGTACGCCGGGAGCACGCCGAGGCCGCCGAGCAGCAGCGCCACCCCCAGGCCGACACCCGTGGCCATCAGCACCAGCCGACCAGGCCCACCGGCGACCGCGAGCCGGACGCCGAGCACCAGTGCCGAGAGCCGGCTCACCTCAGCGCCCCGTCGTACTGGGCGACCTTGCCGTCGCGGAGCACGATCTCGCGGTCGGCGTACGCCGCCACCCGCGGCGCGTGGGTCACCAGCAGCACCGTCGCACCCTGGTCGCGGGCGACCTCGGTCAGCAGCGTCATGACGTTCTCGCCGTTGAGCGAGTCGAGCGCGCCGGTGGGCTCGTCGGCGAAGACCACCCGCGGGCCCGTGACCAGGGCGCGTGCGACGGCGACCCGCTGCCCCTGGCCGCCGGAGATCTCGCCCGGCCGGTGGTCCGCGACGTCGTCGACCTCCAGCCGCCCCAGCCACGATCGCGCCTGGTCCTCGGCCGGTCGCCGGCGTACCCCCCCGAGCCGCAGTGGCAGGGCGACGTTCTCCAGCGCGGTCAGCTCCGGCACCAGCTGGCCGAACTGGAACACGAAGCCGAAGTCGTCCCGTCGGAGCCGGCTCCGCACGGCGTCCGGCAGCACGTCGAGACGCGAACCGCGGTAGTGCACCTCCCCCGCGTCCGGGACGAGGATCCCGGCGAGGCAGTGCAGCAGCGTGGACTTGCCGGAGCCGCTGGGACCGAGCAGCGCGAGGATCTCGCCGGGACGCACGTCGACGGAGGCGCCGACGAGCGCGGCCGTGCGCCCGAAGCGCAGGTGCAGGTCCACGGCATGCAGCAGCGGGGCGCCGGACTCGGTCATGACAGCTCCTCGGACAGGCGCTCGAGGCGCGCTCCGGTCAGCTCGATCCACCGGAGGTCGGCGTCGAGGTGGAAGAGGGCGAAGTCCGCGGCGAGGGCGGTGGGCAGGTCGCTGCCGTGCTTTCTCGCGGTCAGCTGCCGCATGACCACGAGGTGCGCGGCGCGCTGCCGGTCGAGCACCTCGGCGGCCGGCCGGCCCGACAGCAGCGAGAGCACGACCTTGCCGTACAGCACGCTCTGCAGGTAGGGCGCCGGCGGTTCCGGCTCGCGAAGCCAGCGCTCGAGCTCCGCGACGCCGTCACTGGTGATCGCGTACGCCGTCCGCTCGGGTCCATCGGCGATCTCGACGCCGGCCACCGACACCCGACGATCTCGGTGCAGCCGTCCGAGAGTGGAGTAGACCTGGCCGACCGCGATCGGTCGGCTGGCCGCGAACCGCCGGTCGTACTCCCGCTTGAGGTCATAGCCGTGGCGCGGCCGCTCCTCGAGCAGTCCTAGCAGGACGTGGGGAACCGACACGAGTCCACTATTCACCGAGTGAGTAGTGGAGGCAAGGCCTCGGCTCGGACGCGGCCGGCTGCTACCGGCGGCGATGGAGAGCGATCACGTACAGGCGGTGGCGTGCCGGTCGGCGTACGCCGCCGCGGAGAAATCTCGGATCACCTTTCGGGACTCGGCGTTGGTCATCCCGCTGGTGGCGACGGCCAGGGCGTACGGCCGCGCATCCGGTGGCCAGACCAGCGCGGCGTCGTGCAGGGCGTCGGCGACCCAGCCGTTCTTGCTGGCCGTGCGGACCCCGGGCGGCAGGGCGGCGGGGATCTCGCCGCGGTGGCGCTGCCGGCCGAGGACGGCGAGCATCTCCTCGCAGGCCCGCCGGCTCGCCGCCCGATCCGCGGCGATCGCCACCAGCAGCCGGGCGAGGTCGGCGGCGCTGACGAGATTGGTGCGCCCGGCGCGCTCCGCCACCCGGTCACCGATGGGACGGGTGACCACGGTGTCCGTCGTCCCCAGCTGGGTCAGCGTCGCGGCCAGCGAGCCGAGGTTGACCAGGGAGTACAGCAGGTTGGTCGCCTCGTTGCTGGACTCGGTGATCATCCGCTCCACCAGCTCGCGCACCGGCAGTGTTGTCCCCGCCCGGGCGGCCAGGTCGACGTCGACGTCGTCCGGGTCCAAGACGTACGGCGACCCGTCGTACGCCGAAGCAAAGGTGGTGCGGACCCCGAACGGCCGGTCGAGGTCCAGCGGGCCGGCGTCCGCCATCCGGAACAGCTCGATCATCAGCGGCAGCTTGACCGTGCTGGCGGCGTAGTGCCGCCGGTGCGCGTCCTGCGCCAGCCGCACGCCGCCGGCGAGGTCGAGACAGCATGCGGAGACCGACCTCAAGCGTCCTTCACG
>JBPCOX010000280.1:0-7231 GCA_050999825.1 Mycobacteriales bacterium | reverse complement strand
CCGCGAGACTGAACGCTAGTAGCACCTGGGGGGACAGCTCACGCTATGCCGCTCTTGCCATCGACGGTAGGCGCCGTCCTAGACTGACGTGTCATGGAGACCGGCATGGCATAAACTCCAATGTCTGCCTAGTTCCTCGGGTGCCTAGTTCCTGGCGCATGGAACTTCGTCGTCTGTACTGGACCGTCGGCTGACCGGGTCGAAACCGTGAGGCACCAGCGGACTCTGTCGTCGTCAGGTCGGCCGCACACCACGATCCTGGCTGTGTCAACTTCATCTGGCCCCAGGCAGACGGCTTGATCTGACCCCACCGGGGATCAGCTTGGCTGCGGAGCACAGTTGACGCGGGTCACTCGCCACCGCGGTCCGGAGCTGTGCAGCTCGGTGACGCCGCCCGGGGCGACGTCGAGGTCCCAGAACGCCTGCGGGGGTGCCTGTAGCGCGACGACCAGCGCTGCGCGGACGACGGCGCCGTGCGTGACCGCGGCGAGACGGCCGTGGTCGTCGTGCCATCGCCCGAGCAGCATGTGCGCCCTGTCCAGAAGCGCCAGCAGGGACTCACCGCCGTGGCCGTCGTAGGACGGGTCGGTGCGCCAGGCCGGAAGGTCCGGAACGTCGGCCAGGGGCAGTCCGGCCCAGCTGCTGCCCAGGTCCCAGGGCTGGAGCAGGACCTCGACCGGCGCGCCGGACACGCGGCAACGTGCGGCCGGTGACGTGACGGTGGTGCCGCCCCGACCGAGCCAGCCGCTCAGGTCCGGCAGCAGGCCGGTCGCCGGCTCGTCACGGGGCACCCGCGCCGCGCGGGTCGCTGCGGTGCCCGGGTGCCGGACCAGCAGCAGCCTGCATGGCGGCGGGCTCAGACCGGCAGCCGGGTGGCTGGCGGCTGGGTGACCGCTGGCCGGTCAGCGCGTTGGGTGAGCACCCCGAAGGCTGCGCCGAGCACCGCGAACAGCACCGCCAGGCCCCCGAGGGACAGCAGCCGGAACTGCCAGACCAGTGAGGCGGGCGCGTCCACCGGGTCAGGGGACGGCGGGAGCAGCACGTAGCCGACGGCGACGACCAGGACGGCAACGACGGCCACGGCGCTCTGCCGCACCGGCGCGGGCACCCCGCGGCGGGCCAGGTCCCGCAGCGCGGCGTAGACGCTGGCGACGACGGTGACCCCGAGCAGGACCGCTATCAGGTAGCTGTCGGTGCGTTGCCCGATAGTGTCCGGCGCTCCGACTCCGGGCGGGTTGCCGGGATAGACCAGCTGCGGGATGAGCACCAGCGCGGTGAAGGCGCCGAGCGCGAGCGCCAGGGTGCGGGGCCACGGCCCGGTCCGGGACGGCACCACGCGGTAGGTCAGCGCGAACAGCAGGCCCAGGGCGATCCCGACGAGAACGGTGCCGGCGGGCAGTCCGACCAGGCGTTGCACCGGCCGGCTGACCCGGCCGTCGCCGCCGCCCTCCAGGTCGATGGCGCGCTGCAGAACGGGTTCGACGAGCACGAGGGACCACAGGGAGGAAACCAGGCCGGCGACGGCCCCAGCCGCCGCGCCCCGGGCCGGGAGAGAGCGCACGACAGCCCTCAGTGGCAGGGGAAGCCGAGGATGTGCCGGGCGTCGTGGAACGTCTCGTGCACCATCGTGTCGCCGGCGCCGGCCTGCGCGAGCTGGGCGAGTTGGCCCTGGTCGAAGGCGACGGCGAACAGCAGCAGCAGCGCGGTCGCGGCGGTCAGCAGCAGAGCGAGCTGGGCCGGCAGGTGCAGTCGGTGAGCAACAAGCGTGGACATGAGGTTCTCCTCCTGGGGTCTTCCGCCCCGGATCGAGACAAGCGTCGTCGTGAGTCTCCTGGCTCCCGGATCACCGCTGGCCCCCGACCTTCCCGCCCAAGGGCGGGCGGTGGTCGTGCGTGGAGGTTCGTTTCCCCGGTCACAGTGGCGGGACCGCGCCGGAGTTCCACCGGCTTCCTCAGCTGACGGCGCTGTGGACCCGCGCAGTCCACCACACCGTCACTCGGGCGGAACCACGCCACCGGCAGCGGGCTGTGCCGAGCACGGCGAGAGCGGAGAGGGAGCGAGGGACGGTCGTCTGGCCTGCGCAGCGCTGGGCTGTCATCCAGGCCGGGCCGTTCGTCGGCGCGAGGCGACGCGGTCACCGGCGCGATCGTTCTGCACTGGGTTGGAGTCTTCACGATCCTCCGTGCTGGGTCGGCCGCGGCACTGTCAGGCGTGCAGGCCGGCTTCGTGATCGGCGTGGCTGGTCGGTTCCAGCTGGAACGTCGAGTGGTGGACCGAGATCCCGAAGTGCCCGGCGACGCAGGTCTGCAGCTGGTCGAGCATCTGCGGGGCGTGCCCGTCGGTGCAGCAAGAGTCGTCCACCACGACGTGCGCGGTCAGTACCGGCAGGCCGGTCGCGATCTGGCTGGCGTGCAGGTCGTGCACGCCGCGGACGTGCTCCAGCGCGAGCATGTGGGCGCGGACGTCGGCCAGGTCCAGCCCGCGCGGGGTGGCCTCCAGCAAGACCTCGGCGGTCTCGCGCAGCAGCCGCAGGGTGCGGGGCAGGATCAGCAGGCCGATCCCGATCGACACCACCGCGTCGGCGCGCTGCCAGCCGGTCAGCGCGATCACCGCGGCGGCGACCAGCACGGCGACCGATCCAAGCGCGTCGTTGGCGACCTCGAGCACCGCGGCGCGCATGTTGAACGTGCCGCTGCCGCCGCGGGTCAGCACCAGCATCGACACCAGGTTCCCGACCAGCCCAACGATCCCGAACACGATCATCGCGCCGGAGCTGACCTGCGGCGGCTCGACCAGACGCCGGGCGCCCTCGATCAGCACGAACACCCCGACGGCGAGTAGCACCGCGGCCTGCAGCGTCGCGGCCAGGACCTCGGCGCGCCGGTAGCCCCAGGTCCGCGCGTCGGTCTCCGGGCGCAGCGCCAGGGTCGCGGCGATCAGCGCGATGACCAGCCCGGCGGCGTCGGTGAGCATGTGCCCGGCGTCGGCCAGCAGCGCCAGGCTCCCCGACGCCACGGCCCCGACGACCTCGACCACCAGGATCGTCGTGGTGATAGCCAGCACGAGCGCCAACCGGCGCCGGTCGTCACCGCCGGCCCCCGCGCCGTGACTGTGTCCCTGACCGTGTCCCTGACCCACGCTGAGGCTGGGGCTCGAGCTGTGGCTGTGGCTGCTCACGGGCAGCACCCGCAGTTCGGGCCGCAGCAGTCCGCTGCTGCCTTCTCTGTCGTGCCGCTCGGCGCACCCAGCCCGACCGTGCTGCCGGTGGGGGCGCAGCAGCCCTCGCCGCGCCATGCCTGCCGGCCCTCGGCGGCCGCCAGGCCGGCGATGACCAGCCCGGCGAGCGGGTCGGCCCAGCCCCAGCCGAACAGCCCGTTCAGGGCCAGCCCGACCAGCAGCACCGCGGACAGGTAGGTGCACAACAGCGTCTGGTGGGAGTCCGCGACCGCCGACGCCGACCCGAGCTCCCGCCCGGCCCGGCGCTGCGCCAGCGACAGGACCGGCATCACCGCCAGGCTGACCGCGGCCAGCACCAGCCCGACCCGCGAGGTCGCCGGCTCAGCGCCGCCGGCCAGGGACCGCACCGACTCCACAGCGACGTAGCCGGCGAGGGCGAAGAACGACCCCGCGATCACCCGCAGCGCCCGCCGCTCCCGGTCCTGCCGGACCTGGGCGGTGTGGGCGGAGAACTGCCAGGCGACGGCTGCCGCCGAGCTCACCTCGATCAGCGAGTCCAGCCCGAACCCGACCAGCGCCGTCGACGACGCCCGGGCGCCGGCGGTCAGCGCGACGACCGCCTCGACCAGGTTGTAGGTGATCGTCACTGCGACCAGCAGGCGCACCCGGGCGGCCAGCACGTCCGCCCGCGGCAGGGCGGCGACCGGCCGAGTCACGCGAGCCCGTGCCGGCGCGGTCAGCGTTGCCACCGGCAGCGGCGGCTCGCTGCGACGCTGGCTCATCAGCAGCACCCGGTGTCGGCCGCGGTCGGGCAGACCGCCGGGTCGACCGCCAGCACGACGCTGAGCAGGTCAGTCAGGGCGTGCGTCAAGGCGAGGTCGGCGAGCTCGTAGCGCACCCGCCGGCCCTGCGGCACCGCCACCACCAGCCCGCAGCCGCGCAGACACGCCAGATGGTTGGACAGGTTCTGCCGGGACACCCCCAACAACTCGGCCAGCTCCGCCGGATACCCCGGCGCGTCCCGCAACGCCAACAGCAACCGCGAGCGGGTTGGGTCCGACAGCGCATGCCCGAACCGAGCCAGCACCTGCCCGTGTGTCAGCGTCTCCACCCGCCCGACAGTACAGCTTGCCGTGAACACACGGAAGACTGAACCAAGGCGGGTCGGTCCGGGCCAGGGACCTGCCCGCGCGTCAGCGGGTTGTCGTGGAGCGCTGAGCGCGGGTGTGCGCCAGCCGGTAGGAGGTGGTGCCGGTCTCGATGATGTTCCCGCCGAAGGTGAGCCGGTCGACGATCGCCGCGCAGAGCCGCGGGTCAGTGAACGTCTTGGTCCAGCCGCTAAAGCTCTCGTTCGACGCGATCGCCACCGAGTTGGTCTCCTCCCGTTCGGTGAGGACCTGGAACAGCAGCTCGGCGCCGCGCCGGTCAAGCTCCATGTAGCCCAGTTCGTCCAGGCAGAGCAGGTCGACCCTGCCGTAGCGGGCGATGGTCTTGGACAGCACCCGCTCGTCCGCGGCCTCGACCAGCTCGTTGACGAGCTTGGCAGCCAGCACGTACTTCACCCGGTGCCCGGCCATCGCCGCCGCCGCTCCTAGGCCGATCAGCAGGTGGCTCTTGCCGGTGCCGCTGTCGCCGATCAGGCAGAGCGGCTCGCCCTTGCTCACCCAGGCGCAGGCGGCGAGCTGCGCGATGACGGCGGGCTGAATGTGCGGGTTCGCGGCGTAGTCGAAGTCCTGCAGCCACTTCTCCCGCGGGAACCCGGCGGCGGCGATCCGGCGGGCAGAGCGGCGCCGGTCGCGGTCGTCGCACTCGGCCATCAGCAGCTCGGCGAGGAACCCGCGGTAGGTCAGCTGCTCGCGCTGGGCGGCGTCGGCGACCTCGGCGAACCGGGACCGCATGGTCGGTAGGCGCAGCATCCGGCAGGCTTGGTCGACGGCGGCGTCCGCGGCCTGCTCGGTGACCCCGGCCCGCCCTGCTCGGACTGCGCTGGCGCTGCTCGTAGCGGTCGTGGTGGTGGTCATCAGGCTCCTCGGGTGCCTGCGGCCGGCGGGTGCGCCAGCAGCTCGTCGTACTGGGCGACCGACGGCAGCGGCCGGCCGTCGGCAGGCAGGTCGCCGGCCCGGTTGCGGGCCTCGACGAGGCGTCGTTCGGTCAGACTCGCGACCCGGTCACGCCGCGCCGGCACGACCGACGGAACCACCTCAACCGCGCTGACGGGCGAGCCGAAGGTCGGCGTGGCGCCGCGCAACTGGGCGGCCTTGCGGGCCTCGACGGCCACCACGTCCGGGCTGGTCGACCCGACGGCGACCGCAGCGGCCAAGCCGGCGACGACGTCGCGTGCGCGAGATGGCGGTGCAGCAGCAGGACCTCGACCATCGCCCGGGTCCCGCCGGCATCACCGTGCGCCTTGCGCGCCAACGCCCAGAACGCGTCGTGCGCGCTGGTGAACGTCCCGGCACCGCGGGCCTGCGCGAGCGCGGTCGCGCCGGGCAGCGCCCCGGGCTTACGGGCCAGGACCTCCAGGTAGTGGTCCAGCAGCAGGCTCTGGGATCCCTTGCGGACCGACCGAGCGTGCTGGGCGACCTCGGTCCGGCCGTCGAACACCACCAGCTCCGAGGCCCGCAGCGACACCTTCAACCGCCGGCCGATCAGCCGGGCCGGCACCGAGTAGTGCGCCATCCGCACCATCACCCGCGCGTAGCGGTCGACCCACGGTGTCAGCGTCAGCCCCGGATCGATGTCAATGGCCGGCAACGGCCGCAGCAGGCTGTGCTCGAGGCCGAAGTCGTGCCCGACCGTCAGGGTGCGGTTGTCGATGCGCCGGCGGTCCTCGGCCGCGTCGATCTGCTCCAGCCGGGCGTTGAGCTCGGCGAGGGTCGCGACCTCCGGCATCGGGACGAAGTGGTTGCGGCGGAACCGGCCGACCTCGCCCTCCACCCCGCCCTTCTCGTGCGCGCCCTCGATCCCGGGCAGGCAGTAGAACGTGTCGAAGCCGTAGTGCGAGCGGAACATCACCCATCGGTCGGACTCGGTGCGGTTGCGCCCGAACAGCACCCGAGTGACCGCGCTCTTGAGGTTGTCGTAGCGGATCTTGTCGACCGGAATGCCGCCCAGGACCCGGAACGCCTCCAGGTGTCCCTCGATGAATGCCTCCTGCCCCTGGCTGGCATAGACCCGGTGGATGGCCTTGCCCGAGTAGGACAGCCGCAGGGTGAACAGGGCGCACTTCGTCAGCTCCCCGTCCAGGTGCAGCCACACGTCGCCGAAGTCGACTTCAGCCTCCGCTCCCGGCTCGTGGGTCTGCGGGACGAACGCCTTCTCCACGCTCTTGCCAGCCGCGGCCTGCACCTCCGGACGTCGGCGCGCGACGTAGTCCCGCACCGCCGAGTACGTCAGGTCGGTCATGCCGTGCTCGTCGACGAGCCGGGCCAGCACCCGCCGGGCGGTGTGCTGCTGCTTGCGCCACGCCGTCAGGTCCTCGACCAGCATCGCGTCGATCAGTGGCTTCGCCGCCTCCAGCTTCGGTGCGACCCGCACCGGCACCTTGCGCGACGCTGGGACCGCCGACGCCAGCGCCGCCCGAACCGTCCGCCGGTGCACCCCACGCCGCTCCGCCAGCGCCCGGATCGACAGGTCCTCCCGCCGGGCATCACGGCGGATCGCTTCGTACAGCTCCACCCGCGTCCCCAACCCGGGCCCTCCCGCCAGAGTCGTTGATCACGACTATGCGGGTGCGGGCGCATCTCGACCGACAACAACACGCCCACGTGTCGACAGGTGGGGCCAGATCAAGCCGTCACACGACCACCGAGCGGAAGGCTGCGGCAGTCGGGTGGGGCCAGATCAAGCCGTCACAGTGGGGCCAGATCAACCTGACACGGCCATTCAGGCCGTCGATGACGGCGCGGATCTTGGCGTTGAGGTCTTGACCGAGCCGAAAGTACCGGGATGGGTGGCCGCCCATACCAGACAGCATTGCCTGCTTCATGCCGTTGGAACGGCCATCCACCCGGCGACGTAGCCGCCGCAGTAGCACGCCGCGAGCAGGACGAGC
>JBPCOX010000278.1:0-4112 GCA_050999825.1 Mycobacteriales bacterium | reverse complement strand
GTACGGCGTGCCGCTCGAGGCGTTCGTCACGAAGTTCACCAACATGCGGTTCGACCCGGCCGGCATGACCGACGACCCCGACGTCCGCATGGCGCAGTCCGTGATGGACTCCATCTTCCGACGTCTCGCGCTGGACTACCTGCCGTACGAGAAGCGAGCCGAGCTCGGCATCTTCTCGGCGGACGAGCGTTCGGCGGCGGTGGCCAGCGGGTCGTATGCCCCAGCTCCCGTCCTGGGCGACGACGAGGACGTCGACGTGGAGGGACTGGCCCAGTCCGCGCCCGTCGCGGCAACGGCAGAGCCCTCGATCACCGAGGCCCCTGCTGACCGCGACTTCGGCGCTGCGCAGGAGTTCAGCGCCCAGACGGCCGTCGACGCTCCACTGTGCTTCACCTGCGGCATCAAGATGCGCCCGGCGGGCAGCTGCTACGTCTGCGAGTCCTGCGGCTCCACCAGCGGCTGCAGCTGACGGCGACGCGCCGGAGCGGGTTCCGACGACCGGCGCCTACAGGACGACGCCGCTCTCTTGGCCGCCGAGCCACTCCAGGAGCAGCATCGTGGCGTCGTCCTGCAGGGCGCCGCCCTGATGGTCCATGACCGCAAGGGAGAGCCGGCGCATCGTCTCGGGCGCGGGCTGTCCCGACGCGGCCTCTCGCCCCAGCATGTCGGCCAGCCGTCGTTGGCCGAAGAACTCGCCGTCCGTCGACCGCGCCTCGACAACCCCGTCGGTGTAGAAGAGCACCCGGTCGCCGCGCTCGAGTGACTCCTCGGTCAGCTCGACCACTGAGCCACCCAGGCCGAGCGGCAGGCTGGGGGAGCACTCCAGGCTCTTCACCACCCGACCGCGCCGGACCAGCAATGGCGGCGGGTGGCCCGCGTTGACCCAGCGCAGCCGTCCGTTGGACAGGTTGAGCTGCGCGAACATCCCGGTCACGAATCGCTCCGAGCCGAACTGGTGGCGGACCGCGTCGTCCATCTCGGCGTACGCCGTCTCGAGGTCGAGCAGCCGACGCCGCGCGCTGCGGTAAGCCCCCACAGCGACCGCGGACAGCAGGCTGGCCTCGAGTCCGTGGCCCATCGCGTCGAAGACCGCGAGATGCGTGGTGTCGCCGTTGACGGCGTAGTCGAAGGCGTCCCCGCCGACCTCGTACGCCGGCTCCAGCACCCCGCTGATCACGACCCGCTCGGTGCCGAAGGTCAGCGGCGGCAGCAGGTGCCAGTGGATCTCAGCCGCGAGCGACATCGGCTTGCGCCGCCGGGCCAGCTCCAGGTTGTCGCCGTACTGACTCTTGGACAGCACCAGGTCCGCAGCCACCGCCGCCAGCTGCCGGAGCTGCGTCAGCGCCACCCCGTCGATGCGCTCGACGTTGACCTCCATAACGCCGACCCGCTCGGTCCCGTCGATCAGCGGAATCCACAGCCGTCGACAGCCGTCGGCCTCCTGCTCGAGCACCTGGACCAGCCGGAACGCCCGTCCACCGAGGGTGGCGTCGATCGTCAGCGGCTCCCGCTCCGGCACGTCCTTGCCGGTCAGCGGGATCAGTGAGACCTGCTCGTAGTCGACGCGGTAGAGCACCGTCTCGAGCGCGCCGAGCATGCGGGCGTGCTCCGCGACCAGGTCAGGGACGTCGTCCGGCGCCGTCAGGCTCGAGCGCTCCGTGATCATGCCGAGAACACGGTCGCCGGTGCTGCGCGTGGTGTTCATCCGCCCCACTCCAGAAATCTAGGGCCAGGCGCGTGAGAGGCAATTGGGCTGACGAGTTGTACGCCGAGAGGTGAGCGTCGTGGCGCAGAGCCGGGGTATCGCTGCGGAATGCTACCGGGGCCTTCGCCGGAGTCCGTTCTCGCGGACCACCGTCGCGGCCGACTGGCGATACTGCGCCCCCAGACGACTGCCCCGGCGGCGGGCACCGGGCTGCACACCCTCGGGCTCGACCGCGGATCGCGCGACGGCCTGCTGTACGTGCCCGCCCAGGCGAGAGCCGGCGGGCCGGCTCCGCTCCTCGTGCTGCTGCACGGCGCCGGCGGGTCCGCCCGCGGTGGCCTCGAGGTGCTGTTGCCGTACGCCGACGCCGCCGGCCTGCTGCTGCTCTCACCGGACTCGCGCGGGCGCACCTGGGACATGATTCTGGGTGGCTACGGTCCTGACGTGGCATACCTGGACTCCGCGCTGTCCGCCGTCCTGGCACGCGCTCCGGTCGACACCGCCCGGATGGCGATCGGCGGCTTCTCCGACGGGGCGTCGTACGCGCTGTCCCTGGGACTGGCCAATGGCGATGTGTTCGGCGCCGTGCTCGCGTTCTCACCCGGTTTCATGGCGCCACTGGAAAGCAGGGGGCGACCCCGGGTCTTCGTCGCGCACGGCGCGCAGGACCGGGTGCTGCCCATCGACCGGTGCAGCCGGCGGCTGGTGCCTGTGCTGCGCCGGGCCGGCTATGACCTCAGCTATCGCGAGTTCGACGGAGGGCACGGCATGCCCGCCGGGGTCGTGGCCGAGGCGGTCGACTGGATGGCCGACCAGTGGCCGGCCCGGTGACAACTCCCGGCAGGGTGGCCCTGGTCACCGGTGCCTCGCGGGGGATCGGCCGCGCCGTTGCGCATCGGCTCGCCGCCGCGGGCGCGCGCATCGCGGTTCATTACCGGAGTGACCGGACCGCGGCCGAAGCGACCGTGGGCAGCCTGGCCGGTACCGGTCACTTCCACCTGCGGGCGGACGTCGCCGACGCGGACGCGGTGCAGGAGCTGATCCGCGAGGTCGTGCGGCGTACCCAGCGTCTGGACGTCCTGGTGAACAACGCCGGCATCTACGCAGAGATCGACGTGGCCACTGCGAGCTACGACCAGTGGCAGGAGCACGTACGCCGGACGTTGGTGACCAACCTCGCCGGGCCGGCCCACCTGCTGTGGTGTGCAGCCCAGGAGATGAGGCGCCTAGGCGGTGGGCGCATCGTCAACATCTCCTCGCGAGGTGCGTTCCGAGGTGAGCCGACCGCGCCGGCGTACGCCGCCAGCAAGGCCGGGCTCAACGCGCTCGGTCAGTCGCTGGCCCAGGCGTTCGGGCCGCACGGCGTGACAGTGGCCACCGTGGCGCCGGGGTTCGTCCGCACCGACATGACCGAGGAGATCCTCGCCGGTCCGCGCGGGGACGCCATCCGGGCGCAGAGCCCCCTCGGCCGGGTCGCCACCGTGGACGAGGTGGCTGCCGCGGTGGCCTACCTCGCCTCCGACGAGGCGGTGTTCGCCACCGGAGGCGTGCTGGACCTCAATGGGGCGTCCTACCTGCGCACCTGACGCCGTCCTTGCGGGAAGGCGACCTACGCTGGCTCGGTGGCAACCCGCCGGACCAACATCGGGCTCCTGATGCTGCTCACCGCCGTGCTGGTCAGCGGAGGCGTCGGCTTCGGTCTCGGGACCCGCCCCGGGCGGCTGGTCCTTGTGGCTCACGGCGCCGCCGGGCTCGGGGTGGTGCTGCTCAGCCCCTGGAAGTCGATGATCGTACGGCGGGGGCTACGCCGCGTCCGCCCGGCCAGGGACGTGGCTATCGGGCTGGCCGTGCTGGTTCCACTCGCCTTCGCCTCGGGCGTCGTGCACACGGCGTTCGGGTACCGGCAGGCCGGACCGGTCACCGCCCTGCAGGTGCACCTCGGCGCGGCGCTGCTCGCCGTACCGCTGCTGGGTTGGCATGTGGCCACCCGCCGGCAGCGACTGCGGCGCACCGACCTCTCTCGCCGGAACGCGCTGCGGGTCGGGACGCTGTCCGCGGCCGCTCTCGCCGGCTACGCCCTGCTGGAGCGCACCACCGCCGCGGCGGCGCTGCCCGGTGGGTCCCGCCGGTTCACCGGCTCCTTCGCCACCGGGTCGGGGCGGCCGGGCGTGATGCCGGTAACCCAGTGGCTCACCGACGACGTTCCGCGCATCGAGGTCGACGCCTGGCGGCTGCGCGTCCGGACCAGCTCGGGCGAGCGGGCCTGGTCCTACGAGGAGCTGCTCGCCGGTACGGACGTCGTGCGCGCCACCTTGGACTGCACCGGCGGGTGGTACGCCGAGCAGCTATGGTCCGGCATCCGGCTGGACCGGCTGCTGCCGGCCGACACTGAAGGCCGCAGCATCGA
>JBPCOX010000226.1:0-3309 GCA_050999825.1 Mycobacteriales bacterium | reverse complement strand
CCGTCCCAGCTCGGCGCCCTCGCCAAGGCAGGCGTCGTGGACGCCGGCGGCCGGGGGCTGTGCGTGCTGCTCGACGCGCTCGTGTCCGTCGTGACCGGCGAGCCGGCGCCGGGCCATCCGGATGCGGAGCTGCTCGTGGCCCGCGACAGCACCGGCCTGGCGACCGGACGGGAGGAAGGCAGCGACAGCTATGCCTACGAGGTGCAGTACCTCCTCGACGCCACCGAGGACTCCGTCACCTTGCTGAAGGAGGCCTTGGGGGAGCTGGGCGACTCGGTCGCGGTCGTGGGCGCGGACGGCCAGTGGAACGTGCACGTGCACGCCAACGACGTGGGCGCCGCCGTGGAGGCGGGGGTGCACGCTGGCCGTCCGTACCGGATCACCGTGACGCGGTTCCAGGACCGCGTCGGTCCGCCGTCGGTCCGCCGGTCGATCTTGGCGGTGGCGCCGCCCGGTCCACTGGCGGCGCTGTTCGAAGCCGCCGGCGCCGTGGTCGTCGTCAGCCCACCTGGTCGCCCCTTGACCGCGGCCGAGCTGGTCGCCGCGATGTCGGGCAGCGGAGCGGCCGAGCTGGCCGTCCTGCCCAACGACGCGGTGACGCGGGTGGTGGCCGACGAGGCGGCCCGGCTCGCTCGGGAGCAGGGGGTCACCGTTGCCGTCGTTCCGGCGCGGTCGCTCGTCCAGGGCCTCGCGGCGCTCGGCGTACATGACCCCGAGTGCCAATTTGCCGACGACGTCATCGCGATGTCGGCCGCCGCCGGTGCGACCCGCTGGGCCGAGATCACGATTGCGGCAGCGCGGGCGCAGACCAGCGCCGGCATCTGCCAGGCGGGGGACGTGCTCGGGTTGCTCGAGGGTGACGTGGCACTGATCGGCACCGATCCGACGGCGGTCTCCGCGCAGCTGCTCGACCGGATGCTGGCCGGCGGTGGCGAGCTGGTCACGGTTGTGACCGGAGACCGGGCCGGCGAGCTGGGCGAAGTCCTGTGCCGCCATGTCAGTGCGGGACACCCGGCCGTGGACACCGTGGCCTTTGTCGGCGGTCAGGTGGAGAGCCTGCTGATGATCGGCGTCGAGTAGGACCAGTGGGGATCGACCTTCGTGAACCGCTGCGGGCCACCGTCGGCGACAAAGCCGCCAAGGCACTCGCCAGCAACCTGGGATTGCACACCGTCGGTGAGCTGCTCCGGCACTACCCCAGGCGGTACGTCGAGCGGGGCGAGCTGACCCGGCTCGACAGCTTGGGGGGGGGCGAGCACGTCACCGTGCTCGCCCAGGTCCAAAAGGCCAGCCTGCGCCAGATGAAGTACCGGAAGGACAAGATCCTCGAGGTGGTGGTGACCGACGGGGCAGGCTCCCTCGTGCTCACCTTCTTCGGCAAGACGGCACCCTGGCGGTCCCGGGAGCTCAAGGAGGGCCGACGGGGACTGTTCGCCGGCAAGGTGGGCGAGTACAACCACAAACGTCAGCTCACCCACCCCGACTACCAGCTGCTCGGTGACGAGCTGGAGGACGCCGGACGCTTCGCCGGCGCGCTCATTCCGGTCTATCCCGCGACCGCCAAGCTGGCTTCCTGGAGCATCGCCAACGCCCTGCAGGTCGTGCTCGACACCCTGGGTGAGCCAGCGGACCCACTGCCGGCGGAGCTGCGCGAGCGGCACCGGCTGGTGGACCTGCGGACGGCCTACGAAGGGATCCACCGGCCGGAGACGCGCGCCGATGTGGCCCGGGCGACCGGGCGGCTCAAGTGGGATGAGGCGCTGGTCCTGCAGGTCACCCTGGCCCAGCGACGGGCGGCGGCCCGCGCCACACCGGCCAAGCCGCGGGTGGCTCGCGGGGACGGCTTGGTCGCCGCCTTCGACGCCCGGCTGCCCTTCGAGCTGACCGGCGGCCAGCAGGAAGTCGCCGCCACGGTGGCGGCCGAGATGGCAGAGCCGCACCCGA
Source organism: Mycobacteriales bacterium (assembly GCA_050999825.1). GTDB lineage: Bacteria > Actinomycetota > Actinomycetes > JALYNC01 > JALYNC01 > JBPCOB01. The sequence continues at coordinate 1,365 of JBPCOX010000226.1, read as the reverse complement.
TGTACCGGCTGCTGCAGGGCGAGGTCGGCAGCGGCAAGACGGTCGTCGCGCTGCGAGCGATGCTGGCCGTCGCCGACACCGGCGGGCAGGCCGCCCTGCTCGCGCCCACCGAGGTGCTGGCCGCCCAGCACGAGCGCAGCATCCGCGACCTGCTGGGTCCGCTGGGCGCCGCCGGCGAGCTGGGTGCGGCCGAGACGGCCACCGGGGTGGCGCTGGTCACCGGTTCGCAGGGCGCCGCCGTACGCCGGCGGGTACTCGCCGCGGTCGAGTCGGGCGAAGCCGCGATCGTGGTCGGCACCCACGCCCTGCTCGAGGAGGGTGTGCAGTTCGCCGACCTCGGGCTGGTCGTCGTGGACGAGCAGCACCGCTTCGGCGTCGAGCAACGCGAGACCTTGAGATCCAAGGGTAGCGAGCCGCCGCACGTGCTGGTCATGACCGCGACCCCGATACCGCGCACGGTTGCCATGACCGTGTACGGCGACCTGGAGGTCTCCACGCTCGTCGAGCTGCCGCTGGGCCGGGCGCCGATCTCGACCCACGTGGTGCCGGCCGAGAGCGCGAGCTGGCAGGAGCGCATGTGGGCCCGGGTGCGTGAGGAAGTGGCCGCCGGCCATCAGGCGTTTGTCGTGTGCCCGCGGATCGGCGAGTCGACCGCCGGCGCGTCGCCTGCAGCGGAGGAGTCCGACCTGTGGGCTCTCGACGACGAGGCGGAGGAGGGCCGCCGCCCGGCCGCCGCAGTCCTCGACGTCGCGCCGCGACTGGCGGTTCACGAGCTGGCAGGGCTGCGCGTCGCCCCCCTGCACGGGCGGCTGCCGGCCGAGGAGAAGGACCGGGTGATGCGCGAGTTCGCTGCCGGCAGTCTCGACGTGCTGGTCGCCACCACGGTGATAGAGGTCGGCGTCGACGTGCCGAATGCCGCGGTGATGGTGGTGCTCGACGCGGACCGGTTCGGAGTCTCCCAGCTCCACCAGCTTCGCGGCCGGGTCGGTCGCGGTTCGGCGCCGAGCTGGTGCCTGCTCGAGACCGAGGCGGCCGTCGGTACGCCGGGACGCGACCGGCTGCAGGGCGTGGCCGACACCCTCGACGGCTTCGTTCTGGCGCGCCTCGACCTGGAGCACCGGCGGGAGGGCAACGTCCTCGGCAAGGAGCAGTCCGGCCGGCGCAGCGCCGTGCGGCTGCTCTCTCTGCTGCGCGACGAGGAGCTGATCCGCACCGCCCGGCAGGAGGCCACCACGCTGGTCGAGGCCGACCCCGAGCTGGACCAGCATCCGGAGCTCGCTCGCGCGATCGCCGGGCTGGCGGAGGAGCAGGACGCCGAGTTCCTGGAGCGGGCGTGACCCGGGTGATCGCCGGCCAAGCGGGCGG
>JBPCOX010000211.1:0-6774 GCA_050999825.1 Mycobacteriales bacterium | reverse complement strand
GGTTGGGGCGGCTGCTCGCCCGCTCCGCAGGGCTGCCCGCGCCGGCGGTGAGCTGGGAAATGACCCGTGGCCCGTGGTTTCACAACGGGATCGCCACCGTGGCCTTCGATGACCGCGACGCCCGGCTGTCCTTCCAGCAGGCGCCGTCACGCTCGGATTGGGACGAGCCACAGCTGGATACCGTCTGCATCACCGACCTCGCACGGAACTCTCACGGTGAGGACCGGTGAACAGGACCAAGGAAGAGCTGGAATCCATCATTCGCCAGGACAGGCGCGCCGTCCTGCTGGTCAACGCAGGGGCCCGCCGGGGCGCGGCCTTCTTCCCGGAGGCGGAGCGCCTGCTACAGCGGGCGGGTTTCGTTCTCGACGCAAGTACGGCGGTGCGTGGGCCGGCCGAACTGGCGGCGGCCGTCGAGTCGGCGTTGCGGTGGCGTCCGGCCCTGGTCGTGGTGGGCAGCGGCGACGGCACCGTCAGCGCCGTCGTAGACCAGCTGGCCTACCGCGACACCGTGCTGGGATATCTGCCGCTGGGAACCACCAACAACTTCGGCCGCAGCCTGGGTCTACCGATGGACCCGCGAGCGGCGGTCGGCGTGATTACCAGCGGCAAGGTGGTCGACGTCGACCTGGGCTGTGCCAACGGTGACTATTTCACCAACGAGCTGACACTGGGTGTTTCGGTTCGGGTGGCGGCCCAGGTCACCGACCGGCTGAAACGCCGCCTGGGCCGGCTCGCCTACGGCCTCACGGCCGCCCGGATCCTGCCCCGACACGCGCCGATCACCCTCACGATCACCGTGGACGGGCGGACCCGCCAGGTGATCACTCGCCAGCTGGGCATCGCCAGCGGCCGTTCCCATGCCGGCGCCCCGATCACCGCCGGGGCCAGCATCGACGACCACACCCTGACCGCCTACTCCCTCGCTGCTCGTCGACGTGAGCTGGTGGTGGCCTCCCTGCGGCAGGCTCTAGGCCGTCCCCGGGCACTCGCCGCGGACGCTGTCATGACGGGCCGGCGGATCGTGGTCACCGCGCAGCCACCGGAGCCGGTCGAGCTGGACGGGGAGATCAGCACATCGACGCCGCTCGAGGTGACCATCGCTGCCGAGGCCCTCAACGTGATGGTGCCGCGCGCATTTGCCGACACCTGACTCGATGCGCCGGTTGCCACGTGAGTGCACCACCGGGAAGCCAGCTCCGCCAGGCCAGGTCATGACGTCGGGGCCCCGGCCCCGACCCATTCGAAGTGCGCTCCGTCGGGGCGGAGCCACCGACCGCCCCACGAGAAGCCGTGGCTGGCCATGATGGCGACCAGCCGGGTGTCCTGCCGTGGGGGCGCGCCCAACGGGTTGGCATCGACGTTGATGTCCACCGCGATGCCCCAGCTGTGGGCCGAGAGCGAGACGCCGTGGGCCACCCGGGTCAGCCGCGGGTTATAGCAACCTCCCTGCCGGACGAAGTCGGCACTGTGCACGGTCCGTCCCAGCCCGCGGGCGGTCACTTCGGCCATGGCCGCGGTGAGGTCATCCACGATTGCCCTGTTGCACTTCACGTCGCCCAGTTGTGGGACCTGGCTGGTGACGATCCAGCGCGAAGTCCACCCCGGGTCGGGAACGAACGCCCCGTCGGTGCCGGGGTCCACCCGCATCGCGAACTCGCCGAACCGCAGCTTGACCTGCGCCTGGGTGAGAACGGTGTCGATCGAGCTCATATAGCCGTTGTCGCCGTTGGCCTTGACCCGGACCCGCCGGCCGCTCAGCGTCCGTCGGAACACCTCTGCCGTGCGCCGCGGATCGCCACCGTCCGCGAGGAGCAGGTACGACGCCGGGCGGCGGGCCAGCTCGGGCAGGACCCGTGGCCCGCCGGCCATCTCGTATCCGCCGAGCAGGTGGTCGTCGACCACCGCGGCGACCGGCAGGCGACGACCGTCCGCCATACGCAGCGTGTCGCCGACGGACACATGACGCAGCCGTGCCCCCGACCGTGAGAAAATCAACCCGGCGGCCAACTGCTGTGCCAACCAGGGCCGGCCCGCGGCTGCGGCGTAGTCCGCCGGGTTCGTGGTGAAGGCCTGCACCGGCACCTGCGGATAGCCAGCGATTGGGCTGGCGACGTACACCTCGCCGCCGTAGACGCCGGTGATCGGTCCGTACACGACGGCTCGCAGCTTCGCGACCGTGGCCGGCGTGAAGCCGTGCGAGACGTAGACCAGCAGTCGCCCCGCGAACATGGGAGTCGGTGCCATCGCCGGGGATGTCGTCCGCTCGCCATAGCCGCCGCGGGCTGTGCTCGGAGGCGGCTCCGCGCGCTCGGCGGCCCACAGCTGACCGCCCTGTAGCGTCAGTCCCGCGCACGCCAGCGCCACCACCGCCGCGCGGACGCGCCGATCCCGCCGCGTGATCACCACAGCCCGACGATAGGTGAACCGAGCGGAGGAGGCGGGTTGGCGCCACCGGTATGCGGGGTGGACATTTGGCTTCTACATGGCGGCCGGACAGAGGTCCGCGAGGACCGAGTCGCCCTGCCAGTGATGTCCTTGTTCTCGGCAATCCTCAGAACGAGCCGCCGACGATCACTCGGACTTCGCCTACGCGCAGTCATCATCGCTACCGGTGCTGTCGGTGGGTTCCGGCGCGGGCCCGACAGCTGCGGCCAGCATGGCAGCGTTCGGCACTGCGATCCGCACATCGTCACTGTCAAGCGTGACGTACACCAGACCCATCTCCACCACCCGGCCCTCTAGTTGGCCGCCGAGGGCTCCGGACCGGACAGCGATCACGTCCCCCACGTCGAACGGCCGCGACAGAATCAGAACGAGGCCCGCGAAGACATTGCCGAGTGACTGCTGCGCTGCGATGCCGACGATCACGCCGGTGACGGCGCCGCCCAGAAGCAGATGCTGAATCGGCACGGCCAGCACGTCCAAGGCGAGGAGCGCGATGGCCACATACCCGGTGAGCAAAGGTGCCCAGCCGCAGCGCCGCGGCGTGGCGGATGCCGTCCCGGCTGGCGACGGCTCGCTGCACCTCTTCGGCGACGCTGCGCACCGCGAGGACAGCGAACAGAACGAAGAGTACGGCCGCGCCTGCGTTCAAGAGCCTCCGGTGCAGCTCTTCGGCCCGGATGTCCCCGAAGCCCGCGACGACGAGTGCGACAGCCGCCAAACCTGCGCTCAGAAGGGCCAGCCGCATAGCCCGGGCCCGCGTTGCAACCATCGTTACGACCGTAACAGGGAGGCCGGCCTCTGATCGGCCCTTGGGTAGGCGAGAGCGACGACTCGGCACCGCCTGATCGAATGCAGCAGATCAAGCGAACGGCGAATCGCCCGCTGATCTGCGTCTTCATCAATCGGCCGGCGCTCGCCGTGCCGCGGCTCTCCATCGCACTCGACAACGCCCACCGAGTCACTGCCCATCGGGATAGCGGGCGCCCGGGAGCAGCTGGGCACCGCGCGGCACCGTCTGGCCCTGTCCGACCAGGGTGATCGCGTTGTTATCGGCGTCCCTCGTGTGCAGGCCGCCGACTCGGGCGCCTGCCAACACCCGTACGCCGGAGTCGACCACGGCGCGTTCAACTGTCGCACCCGGCTCGATGACCGTGTCGTGCAGCACGACCGCGTCTTTGACCGTCGCGCCCTCCTTGACGGTGACGCCCGGTCCGAGTACCGCCTTGTCCACAATGCCGTAGCCGCGCACCCCCGGTGCAAGGAGGGCGTCGCCGACGAGGGCGCCGGGAAACACTCGGGCCGGACCCCTGGTCCCGCCCACGGTGTAGATCGGCCACTCAGGGTCGTCCAGGCGGATCGGTGCGTCCGCCGCCAGCAGGTCCATATGCGCCGACCAGTAGCTGTCGCCTGTTCCGACGTCCTGCCAGTAGCCCTCGAAGCGGTACTCCCGACCGCCACCGTCCCGAACCAGTTGCGGCAGCACCCGGTGTCCGAGATCCCGAAGTCCTTCCTCGCCGGCTTCTCCCGCTTCCTCGTCAAGCAGGTCGAGCAGCCGGCGTGGCTCGAAGACGAACACCTCGTTGCTGACCAGGTCACCGCCCGGTTGGTCAGGCTTGTAGGCGTAGTCGATCACGCGTCCCTGGTCGTCTGTGTCGACGACGCCGTACCGGGCGGCGTCCTGCGGGTCGACCCTGGTGGTGACCATGGTGGCGTCGGCGCCGCTGTCGAGGTGCTGCTCGACCACTGCAGAGTAGTCGAGGGTGTAGACGGCGTCGGCGCTGAGCACGACGAGCGCGTCGGCGCCGTACTCGCGGATCAGTGCGGCGTTGCGCCACAGCGCGTCGGCGGTGCCCTGATGCCATCCTTCCGCCCCTTCACCGAGCCGGGGATGCAGCACGAGCAGTCCGCCGTTCGTGCGGTCGAGGTCCCAGGGTCGGCCGTTCGCGAGGTGGTCGGTGAGTGACACGGGGTTGAACTGCTCGATCACCCACACGTCGGCGAGCCCGGAGTGCAGGCAGTTGCTCAGCGGGAAGTCGATCAGGCGGTAGACCCCGCCGAAGGGCACCGCCGGCTTGGCGCGGGACTTCGTCAGCAGCTCCAACCGCCCGCCCGCGCCGCCGGCCAGAATGATCACAAGCGTCTTCGGTCGCGGCACGTGGCGTTGTCTCCTCGGTCGTCGTTGAGTGAAGTCAGCAGCTCTCGCGCCGACGTGGGGACCCGAGAACGAAACCGGGTTCCGGTGATGTCAGCGCATGTATCGCTTTAGGCCGTCCCCCTGCAGGAACGCTGCGGCCTGCCGCAGTCGGCGGGTGTTGCTGTCCGCTCCGCGGCGCTTCTCGAGCTCGCTGGCCGCCCGGCCCGCGACCCGTCCGGCCAGGGGCGCGAGAACCGCGACGAACACAGTCCGGCGCAGGCGTCTCTTGATCGACATGGTGGTCTCCGTTCCTTAGTGGGCTTACCGACCGCTCGGCCGGGTCCGATCTCTTGTAACTGAGGTGCGGCCGGCGAGTCCCCGCAATGGGGGACCGCCGGGGCCCTCGTTCGTGGCAGCAGGTGTCGCCGGCTTACGCCTGACGCCGGCTCATCAGGTTCTTCGCCGCGTAGGCGACGATTCCGGCGAGGGCCGCCCTGGCGACCGGGTTGCCCCCGCCACCACGCTCACCGCCGCCGAGCAGCCCGCCCAGGGCACCACCACCGCCGCCGCCACCACCGCCAACCAGCCCGCTCAGGCCACCGCCGCCACCACCGGCCGCTCCGAGCAGCTGGCCGAGCAGACCCTATGCACGCGGGTGGTCATCTCGGCGAGGCCCTGCGGGTCGTCGGAGGACCCGTCGTAGCCGCTGTCGTGACCGGAGCCGTGGGCGTGCTCGTGCAGCAGCTGGCCGAACTGGCGACGCTGGTCGGGGTCCATCCGCTCGAACGCGCCGCGGGCCGACTCGCGGTAGGTGTTCTCGTCGACGTTGCCGGCGACCTCGTGGTAGCGGCGGCCGACCTCGTCGTCGTCATAGCCCACATGCGGCTGGCCACGGTCGTACCGGTCGGCAAAGTCTTCGTAGTCATGCCGGCGGTGATGGCCCTCCTGTCGCATCTCATCGTGAAACCCCATGACGCTCCTCTCCGGTCGTTGGCGCTGTGGACGGGTGATCCGGGCGGCTCCGGCGGCTGCGGCGGCGTGATTCACAGTCGACTCCTCAGGCCCAACCGGAACCGTCCGCCGGTGACAACGATCATCGCCAACACGATCGTGATAGCTACGATTCCGAGCTGGTTGACCGCGAGGCCGGCCAGGTGCACCGGGTGACCGAGCGGGGTGAGAGTGACCACCAGCCCGACGACCGCGGCGGACGCCGCCCAGACCGGGAAAGCCGGGTTACGGGTCCACGCCAGGGCGGGCTGCGCCCGCAGCGCCCAGGCAATGAGCGCATGGCCGGCGAGCCAGGCCAGTACCGCCGCCGCCCGGGCGTGCCCGAGCGGGTGAAAGAGCAGGAACGGCGGCAGCACCGCGACCGTGAGCGCCAGCCCGACTAGCCCGATCGTGGCCAGCTCCGTGTGGTCCAGAAAGCGGGCGTCGGTCCGCCGGGGCGGCCGGTCCATCGTCCCGGGTGCCGACGGCTCGGCGACGAAGGCGACGGAGGCGCCGAGGTCCATGAACAGCTCGAGCAGCACGATCGAGGCCGGCGTGAACGGGGCGTCCCGGCCGAGAATCAGCGGGACCAGCATAACCGTGACCAGCGCTAGCTTGGCGCCGAGATAGAACGCAACTGCGCGGCGCAGCTGGGAGCCGATGTTGCGACCCTTGGCCACGGCGGCCGCGACGGTCGGGTAGGCGTCGTCGGTGAGGACGACACCGGCCGCCTCCCGGGCCAGGTCCGAGCCACGGCGGCCCATCGCGATCCCGACGTCGGCGGCGGCCAGCGCCGGTGCGTCGTTCACCCCGTCGCCGGTGACCGCGACCACCTCGCCGCGGGCCTGCAGCAGCCGCACGAGCCGCAGCTTGTCCGCCGGGGTGGCCCGGGCGACGACGGTGGCGTGCCGGAGCCGGACGCTCAGCGCTGCGTCGTCGAGGTTGGCTAGCGCGGCGCCGCCGGTGAGGATGTCTCCCCCGGCCAGGCCAGCGTCGCGGGCGATCGCCGCGGCCGTGCGTGGATGGTCCCCGGTCACCACCAGGGTGGCGACGCCGGCGCGGGTCAGCTCCGCGACCGCGTCCTTGACCCCGGGGCGGATCGGGTCGGCGAAGCCGGCCAGCCCGACCGGGCTGAGATCCCGCTCTGCCTCCAACCGGCCGGTGGGTGGGCTGGGCAGCGACCGGCGGGCGAACGCGATTAC
>JBPCOX010000202.1:0-3129 GCA_050999825.1 Mycobacteriales bacterium | reverse complement strand
GGTCACCGGCCGTGAGCTGCCGGAGCGGCTGGCCTTCGCCGACATCGCGCTCATCGGGGTGGCCACCCACAAGCTGGCCCGCCTGGTCACCAAGGACAAGGTGACCAGCTTTCTCCGGGTGCCCTTCGCGGAGCTCGACGAGGACACCAGCTCCGGAGAGGTGCTGGAGCAGCCCCGCGGGAGCGGCCTCCGGCAGGCGATCGGCGAGCTCCTCGCCTGCCCGTTCTGCCTGTCGCAGTGGGTCGCCACCGGCTTCACCTACGGGATGGTCTTCGCACCCCGGGCCACCAGGCTCGCAACATCGATGTTCACGGCCATCGCCGCCGCGGACTTCCTGCAGTACGTCTACGCCGCCACCCAGCAGAAGGTCGAGGGCTAGTCATGGGCAGCACCCGAGCAGCGTTGCGACGCGGCGCCACCGCCGGACTCGTCGGTACGGTGGTGATGACCGTTTCGCAGGCCGTCGAGAGCAAGATCACCGGCCGGCCGCCGAGCACCGTGCCCGGCCAGGTGGGGATCACCCTGCTCGGTGGCGACAAGGCGGACTCGACCCGGGTTCGGGCGCTGAACCCGTGGGTGCACTGGGGCCACGGCATCGCGATGGGCGCGCTGCGTGGAGTTCTCGGCCAGCGGGTGGCCGGGTCGGCTGCGGCCACCGGCATGCACTTCGCGGGGTTGTGGTCGGGCGACGTGCTGCTCTACCAGGCGCTCGGCGTAGCGCCGCCGCCGTGGGAGTGGACCCCGCAGGAGCTCAGCACCGACATCGGCCACAAGGGCCTGTACGCACTGGTCACCGGTGCCACCTACGACGCGCTGGACCGGCGGGCGGAACGACGCTCCGGGTCAGCCCAGCAGGCGCGGGGCGGCCAGCCGGACGTCGACACCGGAGCAGTAGTGCACGAGCGGTGAGTACCGCGGTGCCGGTAGGCCGGCGGCGGCGGTCAGCGTCTCCCGCAGCCGGAGCACGGCGGCCCGGCGCAGCGGCCAGGGCAGATGCTCGACGTTGGTGACGGTGAACCGGCCGGCCTGCCGGCCGTAGGCCCGCCAGCGTCCGGTGAGGTAGTGGTCGAGCGGGGTCGGCTCGCTCCCGGCGTACGCCCGACCGGGTGCCACGGCGATGTCGTGGCCGGCGGTCCCGTGCCGCCGCCGGCTCCGGTAGCGCACGGTCGCACCGCACTCGATCGACATCGCGGCCCAGTGGTAGGGCAGCCCCGGGACCGCCCGCCCGCCCAGCACGAGAGGCAGGCTGGCCGCCTCGAGCGAGAGGAACCAGACCCCGTCCCGGCCGTCGGGGGCGCGGACATAGGTGCGCAGGTTTGTCTCCGGGAAGCGCGACAGGCGGGGCACCGGCGGCAGCCCGGGCAGCCGGACGCCGGTCATGTCGAACGCGGCGATGCTCACCCACGCGGCGCCGTCGAAGAGGTCGAGACCGAGTCCCGCGGGGACCAGCGGCCGCACTGCCTCCGGGTCGTAGCTCCAGTGGAGGAACGTCATGGTCGACCAGCGCTGCAGCAGCAGCGGCCGGCGAACCGGCGCCTCGGCCACCGCGCCGCTCATGGCGGCGTCCTGCCCGCTCGCCGACGGGGTACGCCGGGAGGGCATGGTGCGGGTGACCACCACGGTCGAGTTCGATCCGGCCGGGGATTCGCCGTGGTGACCGGCGTACGCCGGCAGCCGGCTTAGGGTCGGGGCCGTGACCGATGTACGCCGGCGGGTGCCGCGCACCGACACGGTGCTGGCCGACCCCCGGCTGGCCGCGGCGCTGGGCCGGCTGGGCCGGTCGGCTGTCAAGGCGGCCGTCGGCGCTGCCCAGGACCGGGTCCGGGCCGGGCAGCTCGCGCCGGAGCAGGTGGCGGATGCGGCGGTCGCCGCGCTGCCTGGAGGCGCCGGGTCCATGCGACCGGTGATCAACGCCACCGGGGTGGTGCTGCACACCAACCTGGGCCGGGCACCACTCTCGCCGGCCGCCGTGGCCGCGGTGGCTGCCGCGGCGGGCTACGTCGACCTCGAGTACGACCTTACGACCGGGCGCCGGGCCGGCCGTGGCCGGGGTGCGCTGGCCGCGCTGCGAGCCGCCGTACCGCACGCCGAGGACGTGCTGCTCGTCAACAACGGCGCCGCGGCGCTGGTGCTGGCCGCCACCGCGCTCGCGGCCGGCCGGGAGATCGTGGTCAGCCGCGGCGAGCTGGTCGAGATCGGGGACGGCTTCCGGCTGCCGGACCTGGTCACCGCCACCGGCGCCCAGCTCCGCGAGGTCGGTACGACGAACCGCACCACGATCGCGGACTACGCCGCCGCGATCGGCCCGGACATCGGCTTCGTGCTCAAGGTCCACCCCTCGAACTTCCGGGTGACCGGCTACACGGCGACCGTCGGGGTCGCCGAGCTGGCCGCGCTCGGCGTGCCCGTGGTCGCCGACATCGGCTCCGGCCTGCTGTCGCCCGACCCGTTGCTGCCGCAGGAGCCCGATGCCGCCTCCGCGCTCGCGGCCGGCGCCGCCCTGGTGACGGCCAGCGGCGACAAGCTGCTCGGCGGTCCGCAGGCCGGGTTGGTGCTCGGCCGGGCGGAGCTGGTCGAGCGGCTGCGGCGGCACCCGCTGGCCCGGGCGGTACGGGTGGACAAGCTGACGCTGGCGGCGTTCGAGGCGACGCTGCGGGGCCCCAGGCCCCCGGCGTACGACGCCCTGCATGCCGATGTCACGATGCTGCGCCGCCGGGCGGAGTCGATGGCCGCCGCGCTGGCAGAGCGGGGAGTGCCCGCGGTGGCGGTCGACAGCGCCGGTGCGGTCGGCGGCGGTGGGGCGCCCGGGCTGGAGCTGTCGGGAGCGGCCGTCGCGCTGCCCGAGCCCTACGCCGCCCGGCTGCGGTTGGGCGATCCGGTGGTCGTCGGCCGGGTCGAGGGTGGCCGCTGCCTGCTCGACCTGCGCTGCGTACCCGCCGAGTGCGACGGCGACCTGCGCGCCGCGGTGTTCGCGGTGTTCGCGGTGGCCGGCTGAGGACGGCGACGTGCACGTCGTCGCGACGGCTGGCCATGTCGACCACGGCAAGTCGACGCTGGTCCGGGCGCTGACCGGGATGGAGCCCGACCGCTGGGCCGAGGAGCGCCGGCGGGGGATGACCATCGACCTCG
>JBPCOX010000125.1:0-7416 GCA_050999825.1 Mycobacteriales bacterium | reverse complement strand
CGGGTACGGCGATGAGCCTGGCGCCGGCGGCGTACCTGCTCTTCCAGCGGCTGCTCCGGCACGACCCGACCGACCCGCAGTGGACCGGCCGGGACCGGTTCGTGCTCTCCTGCGGGCACTCGAGCCTCACGCTCTACATCCAGCTGTACCTGTCCGGCTACGGGCTCTCGCTGGAGGACCTCCGGCTGCTGCGGCAGTGGGGCAGCCGGACGCCGGGGCACCCCGAGCGCGGCCACACCCTCGGAGTCGAGGTGACCACCGGCCCGCTCGGCCAGGGCGTCGGCAACGCGGTCGGCATGGCGATGGCGGCCCGCCGCGAGCGCGGCCTGTTCGACCCGGACGCCGCACCGGGCGAGAGCCCCTTCGACCACACCGTCTGGGTGTTCGCCTCCGACGGGGACCTGGAGGAGGGCATCTCGGCGGAAGCCTCGAGCCTGGCCGGTCACCAGCGGCTCGGCAACCTCGTGCTGCTCTACGACGACAACCACATCTCCATCGAGGGCGACACGGTCGTCGCCTTCTCCGAGGACGTGCTCGGGCGCTACGCGGCGTACGGCTGGCACACCCAGCGGGTCGAGGACGCGGAGGACATCGGCGCGCTGGCCAAGGCCTTCGAGTCGGCGCGGGACGAGACCGGGCGGCCCTCGATCATCGCCGTTCGCTCGATCATCGCCTTCCCGGCGCCGAACGCGCAGAACACCGGGAAGGCGCACGGCTCCGCCCTGGGCGCGGAAGAGGTCGCCGCCACCAAGGAGGTGCTGGGGCTGGACCCCTCGAAGACCTTCTTCGTCCCCGAGGACGTGCTGGCCCATGTCCGCCAGGTGGTCGACCGCGGTCGCACCCTGCACGGGCAGTGGGACGAGCGCTTCGCCGCCTGGGAGGCGGATCACCCGGACCGTGCCGCGGAGCTGGCGCGGATCTCGGCCCGCCGCCTCCCCGAGGGCTGGGCGAAGTCGCTGCCTGAGTTCGACCCGGACGCCAAGGGGATGGCCACGCGGGTGGCCAGCGGAAAAATCCTCACCGCACTCGCGGACGTGTTGCCCGAGCTCTGGGGCGGGTCGGCCGACCTGGCCGGCTCGAACAACACCACGATGGAGGGCGCCGAGTCCTTCGAGGCGGCCGGAAACCCGTCCGGCTCACCGTACGGCCGCACCCTGCACTTCGGCATCCGCGAGCACGCCATGGGGGCGACGATGAACGGCATCGCGCTGCACGGCGGCGCGCGGCCGTACGGCGGCACGTTTCTCGTCTTCAGCGACTACATGCGGCCCTCGGTCCGGCTGGCGGCGCTGATGGGACTGGGCGTCACCTACGTCTGGACCCACGACTCCATCGGGCTCGGCGAGGACGGCCCGACCCACCAGCCGATCGAGCACCTGGCCGCACTGCGGGCGATCCCGGGACTCGACGTCGTACGGCCGGCCGATGCCAACGAGACGGTGGTGGCCTGGCGCACGATCATCGAGACGCCGGACCGGCCGGCCGGGCTCTGCCTGACGCGGCAGAACGTGCCCACCCTCGACCGCAGCCAGTACGGCAGCGTCGAGGGCGTGCCGAAGGGCGGCTACGTGCTGGCCGACGCCGGCAGCGGCATCGCGGACGTGATCCTGATCGCCACCGGCAGCGAGGTGGCCATCGCGCTGGCGGCACGGGAGTCGCTCGAGGCGGAAGGCACCGCCACCCGGGTGGTCTCGATGCCGTGCCGCGAGTGGTTCGACGCCCAGGAACAGTCCTACCGGCAGACCGTCCTGCCGCCCTCGATCCGGGCCCGGGTATCGGTGGAGGCCGGCGTCGCCCAGGGCTGGCGGGACCTGATCGGCGACGCCGGCGAGTCGGTGTCGATCGAGCACTTCGGCGCCTCCGCGCCGTACGCCGTCCTCTACGAGCAGCTCGGCCTGACCCCCGAACGGGTGGTAGCGGCCGCACACGCCAGCCTTTCCCGCGTCGGCGCCACCAGCGGTTCCACCACCGGCAACTGACCCCGCAGCAGCGGCAGCAGAAGGAGCACCCATGAACGACCCGCTCGGCGCGCTCAGCGAGGTCGGCGTCTCGGTGTGGCTGGACGACCTCAGCCGCGAGCGGCTGGAGGCCGGCACCCTCGCCGAGCTGATCCGCGATCACCATGTCGTCGGCATCACCACCAATCCGACGATCTTCCAGAAGGCGCTGTCGAAGGGTTCGGCGTACGACGAGCAGATGCGCGACCTCGCCCTGCGGGGGGTGGACGTCGGCGAGGCGGTCCGGTCGGTCACGGCCATGGACGTCCGGCGCGGCTGCGACCTGCTCCGGCCGGTCTATGACGCCACGGACGGCGTGGACGGGCGGGTCTCCATCGAGGTCGACCCGCGGATCGCACACGCCTCCGACCGCACCGTCGCCGAGGCGCGGGCGCTGTGGTGGCTGGTCGACCGGCCCAACCTCTACATCAAGATCCCGGCCACCCCCGAGGGGCTGCCGGCGATCAGCCAGTGCCTCGCCGAGGGCATCAGCGTCAACGTCACGCTGATCTTCTCCCTCGAGCGGTACGAGCAGGTCATGGAGGCCTTCCTGCAAGGCGTCGAGCGCTACCGGGCGGTGGGCGGCGGCCTCGAGGAGCTGGGCTCGGTGGCCTCGTTCTTCGTGAGCCGGGTGGACACCGAGATCGACGCGCGGCTGGACAAGATCGGCAGCGACGAGGCCAAGGCGCTGCGCGGTGAGGCCGCCATCGCCAACGCCCGACTGGCCTACGCCCGCTACGAGAAGGTGTTCTCGACGGACCGCTGGCGCGCGCTAGCGGCCGCCGGGGCCCGACCGCAGCGGCCGCTGTGGGCCTCCACCGGCGTCAAGGACCCGGCGTACGACGACACCCGCTACGTCGTCGAGCTGGCCGCCTTCGGCACCGTCAACACCATGCCCGAGCCGACGCTGCGGGCGGTCGCCGAGCACGGAAAGGTGCGCGGCGACACTGTCCGCGGGGCCTACGGGCACGCCCAGGAGGTGCTCGACGGGCTGGCTGAGCTGGGCGTCGACTATGAAGACGTCGTCGGCCTGCTCGAGACCGAGGGCGTCGAGAAGTTCGCCGCGTCGTGGAACGAGCTGACCGAGTCCGTCGCCGGCGAGCTGGAGAAGATGGGTGCCGACGTCGACGCCACCGGATCGACCTCGCCCGCCGGCGATGGTCCCGCGGCGGCCGGCCGGAAGGGGTCGCAGTGACGGGGCAGCCGCCGGGACCGCAAGATGTCGCGGCCGCCCTGCGTGCGGGCACGGCCCCGAGCGAGATCGTGGCGCCACCCATCCAGGAGGCCGCGGCTGCGACTACGGGGCCGGGACCCGCGGTGGGACCGGACGTCGACGACGGGCCGGTGTCCGCGGGCGGCGTGGAGGTCGAGACGGTCGGTGCCACCTTGCTGGCCGCTCGGGGTCCCTACATCGAGGACGCACTGGCCGACGACTTCGCCGCCAGGCTCGCCGGCGGGGACCCGACGCTGTGGGGACCGGACGCGGCCGTCGATGCCAGCACCCGGCTCGGCTGGCTCCAGGCGCACGAACGCTCCCGCGAGCTGCTCCCCCGGCTGGCCGAGCTGCGGGATCAGCTGCGGGCCGAGGGTCTCGACCACGTCGTACTCGCCGGCATGGGCGGTTCGTCGCTGGCGCCCGAGGTCATCGCCCGCTCGACCGGCGTCGAGCTGGCCGTCCTGGACACGACCGACCCGGGACAGGTGCGCGCCACGCTGACCGACCGGCTGGACCAGACCGTCGTCGTCGTGTCCAGCAAGAGCGGCGGCACGGTCGAGACCGACAGCCACCGACGGGCCTACCTCCAGGCGTTCCTGGACGCCGGCCTGTCCGAGGCCGACGCCGGCCGACGCTTCGTCGTCGTGACCGACCCCGGCTCTCCGCTGGAGAGCACCGCGCGCGAGATGGGCGTCCGGGCGGTGTTTCTCGCCGACCCCGACGTCGGCGGCCGCTACTCGGCGCTGACGGCGTTCGGACTGGTGCCCGCTGCCCTGGCCGGCGTGGACGTCGGCGGCCTGCTCGACGAGGCCGCCGAGCTTGCGCCGACGCTGGGCGCCACGGACGACAACCCGTCCCTCCTGCTGGGCGCTGCACTCGGTGGTGCCGGCGTCGGCGGTCACGACAAGATCGTGCTGGCCAGTTCGGAGGAGTCGATCGTGGGCTTCGGCGACTGGGCCGAGCAGCTGATCGCAGAGTCCACCGGCAAGGGCGGCAAGGGCCTGCTGCCGGTCGTGGTCGAGGGTCCGGGCGCGCCGGGCTTGACCCCCGCCGGGGACGTCCACCTGGTCAGCCTGGGCGGGTCGCCGCCCCGGCCCGCCGGTACGGCGGTGTCCGGTCCGTTGGGCGCGCAGTTCCTAGCCTGGGAGTACGCGACCGCGGTCGCCGGACGGATCCTGTCCATCAACCCGTTCGACCAGCCCAACGTGACGGAGTCCAAGGACAACACCAAGGCGCTGCTGGACTCGGCCGGGGACGGCCCCCTGCCGACCGGCGACCCGGCCTTCGTCGACGATGCGGTCGAGGTGTTCGCCTCCCGGGAGCTGCTGGCAGGCGCCACCGACCTGGTGGGAGCCCTGGCCGCTCTGCTCGAGGCCATTCCTCCGTCTGGATATCTCGCGGTGATGGCCTACCTCGACCGCCATGGCGACGCCACCGCGGCCGGCCTGCGGCCGGCACTGGCAGCGCGGCTGGCGCATCCGGTCACCTTCGGTTGGGGCCCCCGGTTCCTCCACTCGACCGGCCAGCTCCACAAGGGCGGCCCGCAGGTGGGCGCCTTCCTCCAAGTCACCGGCGCGGTGACGGAGGACCTCGGCGTACCGGGGCGGCCCTACACCTTCGGCCGGCTGCAGGCGGCGCAGGCGCTGGGTGACGTGCAGGCGTTGCTCGGCCGCGGCCGCCCCGTCGTACGTGTCCACCTGCGCGAGCGGACGCAGGGCCTGGCCCAGCTGCTGACGTCCGCGGCGGGTCCGTCGTGATCCCGCCCCCGCCCGGCTCGACCAACCCGCTGCGCGACCCGCGCGACCGCCGGCTGCCCCGCGTTCCCGACCCTTGCGCCCTGGTCGTCTTCGGGGTCACCGGTGACCTGGCCCGCAAGAAGCTCATCCCGGCGGTTTACGACCTCGCCAACCGCGGGCTGCTGCCGGCGGGGTTCGTGCTGCTCGGCTTCGCCCGCCGCGACTGGGGGCACGGCGACTTCGAGGCGCTGGCCCGTGCGGCCGCACAGTCCCACGCCCGGACCGAGTTCCACGACGATGTCTGGCAACGGATCGCCGCGAGCGTCCGCTTCGTACCCGGCTCGTTCGACGACGACGACGCGTTCGACACGCTGGCCCGGACGCTGGTGGAGCTCGAGGAGAGCAACGGTATCGAGGGCAACGCCGCGTTCTACCTCTCGATCCCGCCGACGGCGTTTCCCACCGTGCTCAAGCAGCTGCAGCGCACCCGGATGGCCGACAACTCGGAGCGCGGCGGCTGGCGGCGGGTCGTCGTAGAGAAGCCCTTCGGCACCGACCTGGCAAGCAGCCGGGAGCTCAACGACCTGGTCGACGACGTCTTCACGGCGCAGGACGTGTTCCGGATCGACCACTACCTCGGCAAGGAGACCGTCCAGAACCTGCTGGCGCTCCGGTTCGCCAACACCCTGTTCGAGCCGACGTGGAACTGCCACTACGTCGACTCGGTCCAGATCACGATGGCCGAGGACGTCGGCATCGGCAGCCGCGCCGGTTTCTACGACGCCACCGGTGCCGCCCGCGACGTGCTGCAGAACCACCTGCTGCAGCTGCTCGCCCTCACGGTCATGGAGGAGCCGGTCTCCTTCGACGCCGACTCGCTGCGCACCGAGAAGCGCAAGGTCCTCGGCGCGATCTCACTGCCGACCGATCTCGACTGCTACGCCGTCCGTGGCCAGTACGACGCCGGCTGGCTCGGCGGCCAGCAGGTCGCCGGCTACCGGCAGGAGAAGGACGTGCCGGCAGACTCGAGAACCGAGACCTACGCCGCGGTCCGACTCGGCGTGGAGACCCGGCGGTGGGGCGGCGTGCCGTTCTACCTGCGGACCGGCAAGCGGCTCCCCCGCCGGGTCACCGAGATCGCGGTCTCCTACAAGCGCGCACCGCACCTGCCGTTCACGGCCACCGACATCGAGGAGCTCGGCCAGAACCAGCTGGTGGTTCGGGTGCAGCCGGACGAGGGGCTCACCCTCCGGTTCGGCTCGAAGGTGCCCGGCAGCACGATGGAGGTCCGCGACGTCGCGATGGACTTCCTCTACGGCGAGGCGTTCACCGAGTCCTCGCCCGAGGCCTACGAGCGACTGATCCTCGACGTGCTCCTGGGCGACGCCACCCTGTTCCCGCGAAACGAAGAGGTCGAGATGTCCTGGCGGGTGGTCGACCCGCTCGAGGAGCACTGGGCCGGCTCGGAGGCGGAGCTCTACCCCGCGGGCACCTGGGGGCCCGAGGCCGCACACCGGATGCTCGAGCGCGACGGTCGCAAGTGGCGGCGGCCGTGACCACGCTGTGGGACACCAACGGCGGCGAGGTCGTCACGGCGTTGGGCGCCGAGCGGCGCAACGCCGGCGCGGTCGCCTTCGGCCTGGTGCTCACCTTGGTGGTGGTGGTGGACGAGCGACACGCGGGCGAGGCGATCGCTGCCGCGGCCGAGGGCGCAGCCGCCCACCCCTGTCGCCTGCTGGTCGTCATCCGGCGCCAGCTCGATGCCGTCGAGCCCCGGCTCGACGCGGAGGTCTCCGTCGGCGGCCGGCTCGGAACCGGTGAGTCGGTGGTCCTGCGCATGCACGGCCCTCTCGGGCGGCACGCGGAGTCGGTGGTGCTGCCGCTGCTGGCGCCCGACACCCCGGTCATCTCGTGGTGGTTCGGCCCGCCGCCGGAGCGGATCGCCGACGACTGCCTGGGCGCCCTGGCCGACCGGAGGATCACCGACATGGCCGCCGCACCCGAGCCGGGAGTCGCCCTGGCGCAGCGGGCCGCCGACTACTCCCCCGGCGACACCGATCTGGCATGGACCCGGCTCACGCTCTGGCGGTCATTGCTGGCGGCGGCGTTCGACTCGGTGCACGGCAGCCCCGTCGGCGGTTCGGTGCAGGCAGAAGGAAACAGCCCGAGCGCGCAGCTGCTGGGCGGCTGGCTGTCGACCCGGCTGGGAGTTGCGGTGCCGGTCGAGACGTCGCAGGGCCCCGGACTCACCGGCGTGGCGCTGGACTTCGACGCGGAGGACGGTCGCGGCGCCATCCGGCTGGACCGCCCGGACGGGCGCACCGCCCGGCTGAGCCGCACCGGCCAGCCGGACCGGGTCCTGCCGCTGCCGCGACGTCGGCTGGGCGACCTGATCGGTGAAGAGCTGCGCCGGCTCGATCCGGACGAGCCGTACGCCGATGCGCTCTTCGCCGCCACCGGCCGCGCC